>CAMEJP010000035.1 GCA_945920185.1 uncultured Eubacterium sp.
CGAATATTCTTTAATGGTTTTATTGTTGTCATATGTTACTCCCTTTAACTTTGACGGAAGAATCAAAAACCATATGATTGCTGCACCGATTGCCACGCCCACCAGAAGATTAACCACCGTAACAGCTCCGTTACTCGGCTCTTTATAGCTACCCTTTGGTATTATGACATCATGACCCGATAATGCCTTTCTATCACCGTCTTTGTCCTTTACGCTTTCTTTTCTGCTACTTTTGTCCACTGCCGCATACTCCGGGTCTGCCTGAGCTTTCTTCTCATCCACAAGCTCATTGAGTTCTTTAAGATACTTCAGTGCAAGCGTATTTCCACGGTCTATTACAAGGACCTTGTTAATGCTCTTTTTTGCCTTGTCATACTCGCCTTTCTTCATAAGGAGAAGTGACAGCAAAAGGTATGCTTTTATAAAATTCGGATTGTTGGATATAACCTTTTTGAGCTGAATTTTAGCCACATCATCACTGCCCTCTTTTGCATATTCAAGACAGCGGTTAAATTTCTTTATGGTCTGGTTCATGCTCTCAAGCTTGTTCTGGTTTGACTGAACCTTTTGTATAAATACATCTGCGGCATTTTTCTCCGGCTTATAGTTTTTGCTCATTACCCACTGGGTAAGTGCCTCAACCACCTCGCCCATCTCATAATATACCAGTCCGAGCAGATTTCTTGCCTTTGTATTATATTTGTTAATGCTAAGACTTGCCCTAAGACAATATACCGCGCCTGTCAAATCCCTTACGGAAGCCTTTATAAGACCTTCGTTATAATATGAGTTAGACGCACGCACAACCAGCTTGTAAGCTGTAACGTCACAGCCGCAGTTTGAACATACATCACTGTTTGTCAATTCATTTCCACACTTATAACACTTCATAACCTACCTCATTCATTGCTCTTGTTCTGAAGCTGTTCAAGGACTCTGCTTACAATGTCAGTAATGTCAATATTTTCACACTTATATATGGCGTCCTCTGTTTCGTCTACCTCAAGACTTGGCTGGAACTTCTTTATCTCTTCATCAAAATTTATCATATCAATTCTCCATTCTGTCTGCTATATCTTTAATCTCTCCGACAAGGTACAGTGACCCCGCACAGAAAAGCGTTTCCGAAGTTTTTCTCTCCCTAAGCGCCCTTTTAAAGCACTCGCTCGGGCTTTCTATCTTACATACAGGTTTATCCGTGTTGCTTTCAAACTCATAAGCCAGCTCATCAACCGAAGCCGCCCTCGGATTGTCCAGCTTTGTGATGTAATATTTTGAAAATATTTCGCTCTCACACAGCTTTTTTATCATATCTGAATGTCTTTTGTCATCCACTGCCGAAAACAGCAGGGATTTTTCCCCGCCAAATGAAGCTGCTGTTTTCAAAAAGGCTTCAATGCCGTCTTCATTGTGTGCGCCGTCAACGTAAACATCCGGCATCACCTCTTCCATACGTCCCTCCCATACGCTTTCAAAATGTCCGTCAAACTTAAGCCTGTCCGGAAGCAGCATAGCCGCCAGATAAGCAAGAGAAGCGTTGGCTGTCTGATAAAGTGCCGCGCTTTTTACCGAAATCGCACTACTTTCATAATAACTATAATGCAAAGAAAAATCAATACATTTATTTTTAATTTTGCCGACAGAAATCATTGACGAAGTAAGCATATAAAAAGGAGCACTGCTTAAAATCGCCTTTTTCTCGATAACTTTCCTGCATTCCTTCCTGTCACCCCAGAATACCACAGGCACTCCCGGCTTTATGATTCCCGCCTTTTCTCCGGCAATCTCTTCCAGCGTGTCGCCAAGATACTGCATATGGTCAAAGCCCACCTCAGTAATCACGGTAACCACAGGCTTTTTAACAACATTTGTCTGGTCCAGCCTTCCTCCAAGACCTGTTTCCAATATGATATAGTCAACATTTTTCTTTTTGAAAACATACATAGCCATAGCAAACATATACTCAAAAAATGTCGGGCTTTCAAAGCCGTCCTCCGACAGCTTCATAACGGCTTCATATACGGCTTCAAAACTTTCAAGGAACTCCTCATCACTTATATCGTCGCCGTATATCTTTATTCTCTCATTTGGCTTAACGAGATGAGGAGAGGTAAACATTCCTGTCTTAAAGCCGTTCTTTGTGAGAATTTCATTTAGATATGAACAGACCGAACCCTTGCCGTTTGTTCCGGCAACATGGATTATCTTTCTGTCCTCATTCTCTGTATCCATATATTTCAAGAGCTTCTCAGTATGAGCAAGCGAAGTTTTTGTCGAAAATTTTGGCACATCAAAAAGATACGCCACTGATTCCTTGTAGTTCACAATTTCCTCCATTCAGGACACTCGGTAATGTCCGCGATAAATGCCTTTTTACCACTGTCGGCAGGCTTTGTAAATACTATCATCCCTACCGTTCCCTCAGCAGGGACAAAGGTCATATAATTGAGCGTACTGTCTGATTTCTTTAAACTGCCTTTAGAGTATGCAAGAACATCCTCTGCCTGACACAGTTCGGTAAGCGCACGTTCTATATTGAGTATCTTGGCATGCGTAAAGGATTTTGCAACATTTCTTATGACATTTTCTTCAAACACCAAATCCATAAAACATGTCAGCCATTTTGTCTTTAGTTTATAATGCTCAAACTCCAGCGCATACTCATATTTTTTGCATATGGTACCGTAATCTTTTTCCAGACTGTCCGCCTGCTCATCAAGAAGTTTTACATTCTCCCTAAGCTTTTTGGTTTCTTCCTCAAGTCCGTTTACTTTTGCAAAGTACTCCCTGATGGAAGCAGAAAGCCTTGCAAGTTCTTTATTTGAGGCTTTAAGCTCCCTGTTACACGCATTAAGTTTTTCCCGAAATTCGGCAAGCCTTCTGTCACGTCCCTTTGAATCAGTATTTTGCCGGTTATCTATATACAGATTAAGTTCCGCACTCGCGGTATCAGCATTCTTTTTTATCTCCTCATTTGCAGCAAGAGCTGCTTCGTATTTATTCTTATAAGCCTCACGTTTAAGATACAGGTCGTTAAGCAGCTGTATACGGTCATTATATGCCTGCTGTTTTTCCTGTCTCTCCGCACGCACCTGTGAAATCTGTGCCTTTATGGAATCATGCTCCCTGCAAAGCTCCATATACTCTTTTTCTCTTTGATTTTCCTTCTCCCTCTGCGTACTTGCAATATAGCTTGGAAGACAGTCATCCGTTATTCCGAAACCTTTGTTGCGAAATGTAACAGCCCTCCACACAACGTATGCAAGGACTGCTCTTTCAGGTCTTGAAAACTCTGTCATACTCTCATATGTCACAAAAGCCACCGCCTTTGTCGTGTCAAACATATCCGTTCCGATAAATTCTATGAGATGCTCCATAATCCTGATACCGCGTGTACCTCTAAGTTCCTTTGCTATCTGTTTTCTGCTGAACTCGCTTATGCACAGGGTATTTTTAAGCCTTATTCTGCTGTCCATCGGAAGAGCTGATATAGCCTCAAATATTTTTTCATTTGTCTGTTTTGCACTTGCCGTGTCTTCATTGCAAATCATTTTATATAACTGCCTTACATAGCTGTCGTTATACTTTTTATGTATCATATCTGCCTTTTCATATGCAGTCAGATTTTCATTTATCTTATAAAGCACCGCTACTTCATCTATTGCCGCAACATTCAGGGCATCGTTTGACATAAGCGCCTGCGTACCCACAAGTGCCGAAATCTTTGCGATAATTATATCCCTCAGCATATCGTACAGCTGCTCATGAATATATTTACCCATATGCGACATTTTTTCGTCTACAACAGCCTTAAGGCTATCGGTTCCTGAATATTCAATACGGTTATCTGCTACCTTAGACAGCAGGCGGTTCGTTGTATCAACTATCTTTCCGATAGTCTTATCCCTGACGGTCTTTGCAATATTGCTGACATTGACAGCTTCAAGAAGCGCTATTTCATATTTGAGTTCTTCATCGGAAAATTTCTTAAATTCATCGAATATATTTGCCAACGTCAACACCTCCTTGCAGAGCCTATATCTACAATGTAACATTTTTTACGGGAAATGACAAGGGAAAATGTCTGTTTGTATAAAACAAGCCACAAAGCGAAAAAGTTTATGGTAATCTGACACGGTTACCGTAAACGCTTCCACTTGTGGCTATTATACTTATCTTGCCAAAATTTCAAGTCTTATCGCAGACTATGCCCACGGATTACTGCTCTCCGGCTGACGGATGCCTGTAAGTAAGAACTGTTCCCACAGATACCACTTTCCGTCCTTTGCCTGACGCAGCTTCACCGGTCTTGGAGAATCGGCACCGCCTGAAGGTATGAACAACTTTGCAATGCCCTGTTCATCATAAGAATGAGGATCAGATTTTACCGTTATGGTGTAAGGAGACGAAGGCATATAGTCGTTGTCAGGTGTCGCACCTTCAAAATAGGAACGTGGCACATAATCAGTTTCACGGAAACGGTCAGAAATGAACTGCTTATCCATGCCGTTCATAGGTCGAGGGCCTCTCAGATAGTCAAGCATCTGATAGCAAAGTTCCTTGTCCGTCGGGTAAAAGCACAGGGCAACCACCGTCAGTGCCGCCGTATCAAACGGAGTGGAGAGTGCCGCCTGCGGGAGTGCTTTGAACGCCTCCAGACTTTCAGGCAGGTCAGTAAAAACGATTTTTTCGGTTTTGGTGCCAATATTGGCTGCCGTTTGTATGACCGCATCCGTCACAGCAGAAGCAGCCTGATTTTTCAGTTTATCAAAGAATGCCATAGTAAAGTTCCTCCTCTGTCTTTATTATTACGCACGCACATAACGTATGCCTTGCAATTCAATCATATCACTGATTTCTTTACGATATGTTATATTTACGCATATCATTATACAGATTTTTTCAATTTTTGCATCCCCCAAATGGGGGATATTACTAAATTCTCTTTAATTCTTTGCCGTCTATATCATATTCATACCACACCGCTGTCTCATTTCCCTCCTCATCAAAATAATACTTCTGCAGTTTAAGAACGCCGTCCCTATAACTGCGTATATAGTATCTGCCCTAGACAGTTTTTCCATATCCTTTTTTAAGGAAACAGGATGAATATACATATCTTCGTCGCTTATGTCCGTATGATATACTGTCTTCATTTTCCTCCAATGCCACCGGCTTTCCCAGAATATTCTGCCTGATAACAAATTTTCTTTTCTGATTCCTGTATTGATTGACAGCAATACTCATTAACAGGCTTTTGACATTTGAAAAAGTTTTCTTTCTGTCAGCAACATCATAAAATTTTACAAATGTTTCCTGATACAAATCCTGTGCATCATATGTATTCTTAGTCATCGATAAGCAAAATGAATAAAGGTCTTTTCCGTATGCGCATACGTATTTTTCGAGTTCGTTTTGATTCATGTGTTCCTCCGCAAACCGACATATTATAGCTGCCGATTTGGTTATAATTTTGCCTCTCACTTATATATGTAACAAATTCCAAAAAGGTTTCATTTTTTGAAATATAATTCTCATCATTTAACTTTACAGAAAAAAGCCCCATAAACACCGTAAAAATCGAAGATTTTTGGGGTTATGGGACTTCTCCATATATTCTTTATCTTATAAATTCGCAATTATCCGTAACCAAAAGATTAGCAAACGCCCTGAGCGAGCATAGCGTTAACAACCTTCTCAAAGCCGGCGATATTAGCGCCTGCTACATAGTTGCCTTCCATGCCGTATCTCTTTGCTGCGTCATCAATATTGTGGTAAATATTAACCATAATGTTCTTAAGCTTAGCGTCAACCTCTTCAAATGACCAGCTAAGTCTTTCTGAATTCTGGCTCATCTCAAGAGCTGATGTTGCAACACCGCCTGCATTTGCAGCCTTACCGCCAACGAACCATACGCCGTTTGCCTGTAAGTACTCTGTAGCTTCAATAGTTGTAGGCATATTTGCGCCCTCGCATACTGCCTTACATCCGTTAGCAACCAACTGCTTAGCATCGTCAAGAAGAAGCTCGTTCTGTGTAGCACAAGGAAGTGCGATATCACACTTAATCTGCCATACGCCACGTCCCTCATGATACTGAGCGCTCTTTCTTGCTGCTGCATACTCTGTAAGTCTTGCTCTCTTAACTTCCTTAACTTCCTTAAGAAGCTCAACATCTATTCCTTCAGGATCATAAATCCAGCCTGTTGAATCAGAACATGTAACAACCTTTGCACCCATCTGATGTGCCTTCTGGATTGCGTAGATAGCTACGTTACCTGCACCTGAAACTACAACTGTCTTGCCCTGCATAGACTCGCCGTGGCACTTCATTAACTCCTCTGTGAGGTAAAGAAGACCGTAGCCTGTAGCCTCTGTTCTTGCAAGTGAACCGCCGTATGTAAGACCCTTTCCTGTAAGAACGCCTTCAAACATACCTCTGATTCTCTTGTACTGACCAAACATATATCCGATTTCTCTTGCGCCTGTACCGATATCTCCGGCTGGAACGTCCACATCAGCACCGATGTATTTGCAAAGCTCTGTCATAAAGCTCTGGCAGAATGCCATAATCTCTCTGTCTGACTTACCCTTAGGATCAAAGTCAGAACCACCCTTACCGCCGCCGATTGGAAGGCTTGTAAGTGAGTTTTTGAAAATCTGCTCAAAACCTAAGAACTTGATGATACCTAAATTAACAGAAGGATGTAATCTCAAACCACCCTTGTATGGTCCGATAGCATTGTTAAACTGTACTCTGAATCCTCTGTTTACCTGAACCTGGCCATTGTCATCTACCCAAGGTACTCTGAACATTATAACTCTGTCAGGCTCTGTAATTCTCTCCAATATAGCATTTTTTCTGTAAAGTTCCTCATTAGCGTCAACAACAGGTCTTAAAGAATCAAGAACCTCTTTTACAGCCTGCAAAAATTCCGGCTGATCTGCATTTTTCTTAGATACTACTTCTAACACTTCATCAACGTATCCCATTTTAAAATTCTCCTTTTATAAAATTAATAGCAGATTGGAGTTTTGCAACAACAATCTGCTAAAATTATACAAAAACGCCTTAATAAAATCAAGTATCTTTTCAAAAGTCCTAATAAAATTAAGTTTAGCAAATATTTTCCCCTGTTTAAGTAAATATTTTCCTTTACATATTAACGATTTGACAGGGTATATACGCAGAACTACTTCATTTCAACAAAATCGGCCGAATAGTCTGTTATTTCTTTGACAAAATCATAGACCTTTTCAGGGCTTTCTTTGCCGTACTGCTCCACAATTTTAACAATAGCACTGCCTATGATTGCACCGTCTGAAATATCTGACATAGCCTTTGCCTGCTCAGGATTTGATATACCAAAGCCTATGGCACACGGAGTAGAGGTTACATTTTTTATGGTATCCACAACCTCGGAAATATTGCTGTTTAAGTTGCTTCGCATACCTGTAACTCCCATGCTTGACACGCAGTAAACATAGCCTTTGGCATCCTTTGCTATCATAGATATACGTTCCTTTGATGTAGGAGCCACAAGCACTATTCTGTCCACGCCGTATTTTTCGCAGTAACTGCTGATTTCCTCTTTTTCCTCATAAGGAAGGTCAGGAACAATGACGCCGTCCACCATACACTCTTTGCAGCGTGAAAAGAATTTGTCCTTGCCGTATGTATATATAGGATTTATATATGTCAGAAATACTATCGGGATTTGTGTTACGTTTCTAAGCTCCTTAACCATTTCAAACAAATCATCCGTAGTACAGCCGTTTGCAAGTGCACGCTCATTTGCCGCACTTATCACGGGTCCTTCAGCTATCGGGTCAGAAAACGGTATGCCTATCTCTATAAGACCTGCTCCTGCCCTTACCATTTCAAGAACCAGTTTTTTGGTAGTTTCCACATCTGGGTCTCCGCCTGTCACAAATGTTATAAGTGTCTTTTTTCTCTTAAATGCTTCTTCAATTCTACTCATAGATATTTACTCCTTTATATCTTGCTATGGCAGCCACATCCTTATCTCCACGTCCGGAAATGTTGATTACCACTACCTTATCCTTTGAGAGAGTAGGTGCATATTTCATTGCATAGGCTACCGCATGTGCGCTTTCAATGGCAGGAATTATGCCCTCCGTTCTTGAGAGATAGTAGAAAGCGTCAACAGCTTCATCATCCGTAACAGGAACATATTTTGCCCTGCCTGTTTCATTTAACATGGCATGCTCAGGTCCTATACCCGGATAGTCAAGGCCTGCGGAAATTGAATATACAGGTGCTATCTGACCGTATTCATCCTGACAGAACAGTGATTTCATACCGTGGAATATGCCTACTGAGCCGTTAGCTATGGTAGCCGCATTTTTAGGATTGTCAACTCCCAATCCGGCAGCTTCACAGCCAATAAGCTCTACGCTTTTATCTTCAATAAATTCGTAGAATGCACCCATTGCATTGCTTCCGCCGCCCACACATGCTATAACTGCATCAGGGAGTTTGCCTTCAGCCTCCATCACCTGTTGTTTTATCTCTTTTCCTATAATCTTCTGAAAATCTCTTACAATGGTAGGGAAAGGATGAGGTCCCATAACAGAACCGAGTACATAGTGCGTATCGTCCACTCTTCTGGTCCACTCGCGCATAGCCTCATTTACAGCATCCTTTAAAGTTCTTGTGCCTGATTTTACGGCATGCACCTTAGCACCGAGAAGTTCCATTCTGAATACATTAAGTGCCTGGCGTTTTGTATCTTCCTCGCCCATAAACACTTCACATTCCATTCCCATAAGTGCGGCTGCCGTAGCGGTGGCGACACCGTGCTGACCCGCGCCTGTCTCTGCAATAACTCTTGTCTTGCCCATTTTTTTAGCCATAAGCACCTGACCGAGAACATTGTTAATCTTGTGAGAACCTGTATGGTTCAAATCCTCTCTCTTAAGATAAATCTTAGCACCGCCAAGATCCTTTGTCATTTTTTCTGCGTAGTATAAAAGTGACGGTCTGCCTGCATAATTCTTATACAGGTCATCCAATTCCTTCTGAAATGCCTCATCTTTACTGTAAAATTCGTAAGCTTTCTCAAGCTCATTTATAGCATTCATCAGAGTCTCGGGAACATACTGTCCGCCGTAATCCAAAAATCTTCCTTTGCTCATTTTAATCTCCTTAATGTCCTTTTAGTTCGTTTATTGTGTCGGATATGTTTTTACTTCTCATAAGAGTTTCACCTATAAGCACTGCATTTACGCCCATGCTTTCAAGTCTTTTAATATCCTGTCTGGTCTTTATGCCGCTCTCCGCAACAAATATCACATTGTCGGGCACGAGCTTTCTAAGACGTATACTGTTTTCAATATCTACGGTAAATGTCTTTAAGTCGCGGTTATTGACGCCGATAATCCTTGCTCCGGCACGAAGTGCCATATTCACTTCATCTTCATCATGTGCCTCTACTATGGCTGAAAGTCCTAAAGAATCAGCAATCGAAATATATCTTGTCAGTTCTTCATCACTCAGTATGGCGCATATAAGCAAAATGCAGTCGGCATTGATAACCCTTGCCTCATATATCATATATTCGTCAACCGTAAAATCCTTCCGCAAAACAGGTATGCTTACATTTTCCTTAATTTCCGTAAGATATCTGTTATCGCCCTGAAAGTACTTTGGTTCCGTAAGAACGGATATGGCAGAGGCTCCTGCGGCATCATACTGTTTTGCCGTACCGATATAGTCAAAATCAGGGCTTATAAGGCCTTTTGAAGGCGACGCTTTTTTCACTTCGCATATAAAGCCTATCTTATCGGTGTTAAGAGCTTTTTCAAAAGCAAATGTCTTCTTCGGAAGTTCCAATGCCTGCCTCTTCATCTCTTCTGCGGACACCTTGTTTTTGGCATTTTCTACCCGAATGCGGGTGTATTCTGCAATTTCATCAAGTATCATATTTCCTCCAAGTATTGATTGTGAAAAGCAATATCGCACTGCAATCTCATTTAATTTTAATTATTGGACATTTCCACAAATCTGTCAAGCTGTGCGAGTGCTTTTCCTGAGTCAATGGCTTCCTCGGCAAGCTTTACAGCCTCTTCCATAGTCACATTATCATTTACAAAATATACGCATGCGGCACTGTTTAAGACCACTACATCACGCATAGGTCCTTTTTTACCGTTTAATATCTCACGGGCAATAACCGCATTTTCAGCAGGGTCTCCGCCTACAAGTTCTTCTTTTTTGCATCTTTTAAATCCGAACTGCTCCGGAGTGATTACATAGCCCTTCAGTACGCCGTCTCTTATCTCGCAGCATGTTGTCGGTGCGCTTAAAGAAATCTCATCAAGTCCGTCCTGTCCGTATACAACCATGCCTCTCTTGACTCCGAGATTTACAAGTACCTGTGCAAGAGGCTTTACAAGTGATTCATCATACACGCCGAGCAGCTGCATATTTGCATTTGCCGGATTTGCAAGAGGTCCGAGAATATTAAATATGGTCCTCAGTCCAAGCTCTTTTCTTACAGGAGCTACAAATCTCATGGCGCCATGGTACTTCTGTGCAAACATAAAACATACGCCTGCTTCATCAAGAATAGCCTTACTCTGCTCTGGTTCAATGTCCAACTTAACTCCAAGTGCTTCAAGACAGTCCGCAGCTCCGCATTTGCTTGACACGCTTCTGTTGCCATGCTTTGCAACCTTGATACCCGTCGCTGATACCACCATGGATGATACTGTGGAAATGTTAAATGTGTTAGCTTCATCTCCTCCTGTTCCGACTATCTCAAGTACATCATAAGTATGTTCCAGTTTTCTTGCTACCTTTCTCATTCCATTAGCGCAAGCCGTAATTTCTTCGATAGTTTCGCCTTTCATTCTGAGTGCCGTCAAAAAGGCTGCCATACTTACCTGTGAAGCTTCACCGCTCATAATTTCTCCCATAACCTTTTCTGAGGTTTCATAATCCAAATCCTGTCCGTTTACCAAAAGATTTATTGCTTCTTTAATCATAGTTTTTTCTCCTCTTTAAGAAATTAATCATCATCTGTTCGCCGTTTTTTGTAAGTACCGATTCCGGATGAAACTGCAATCCGTATATCTCGTAATTTGTATGCTTGACTGCCATTATCTCACCGTCATCACTTGTAGCAAGCACCTTTATATTTTCATTTATGGTATCCGGCAATGCAACAAGCGAATGATATCTTGCAACCTCCTGCCTTTCCTCCATACCTTCAAATATCTTTGATGATGTGTCAACGGTTACCACACTCTTTTTTCCGTGCATAAGTTCCTTTGCATAGCCGACTGTCATACCGAAGGTTTCACATATTGCCTGATGTCCCAGACACACGCCGAGAATAGGAACCTTGCCTGCTGCTTTTCTTATGAGTTCCTCACAGACGCCTGCATCTGACGGTCTTTTAGGTCCCGGCGAAATAATTATGTGAGAAGGCTTCATGGCAAGTATTTCTTCAACCGTATTCTCATCGTTTCTTATTACTTTAATCTCTTCTTTTCCGTTAAGTACAGTTCCGAGAAGCTGCACCAGATTATACGAAAAGCTGTCATAATTATCAACCAAAAGTATCATTATATCACCTCCGACGCTTTAGCTACGGCTTCCATAACAGCCAATGCCTTGTTATAGCACTCTTCGTACTCTTTTTCTTCAACGCTGTCTGCAACTATTCCGGCTCCTGCCTGAACACGTACCTTGTTGTTTTTAAGTATGGCTGTCCTTATGGCTATGCACACATCCAGATTTCCCGAAAGGTCAATATAGCCTATTGCTCCGCCGTATATTCCTCTGGTATCCTTTTCAAGTTCATCTATAATCTCACAGGCTCTGTATTTCGGTGCGCCTGACAAAGTTCCTGCAGGAAGAAGTGCCGATACCGCATCACATCCGTCTTTGTCAGCCTTAAGTTTTCCCGTCACAACTGAGGCTATGTGCATTACCTTTGAAAATCTGTGAATTTTCATATATTCTTCAAGATGTACCGAGTTATATTCGGAGATTTTTCCGACATCATTTCTTGCGAGGTCGACAAGCATATTGTGTTCGGCAAGTTCTTTCTCATCCTGTAAAAGTTCCGCTTCCAGTGCTTCATCCTCCGCTTCCGTAGCGCCTCTTTTTCTCGTACCCGCTACAGGAAATGTAGTAACCTTGCCATCTATAACCTTAACCATGGTTTCAGGAGAAGCTCCGCATATGCTGATGTCATCATCCTGAATATAATACATATACGGAGAAGGATTGGTGGTTCTTAACACGCGGTAAGCGTTTATCAGGTTCTCTCCGTAATCAGCCTCAAACCTTCTTGATATGACAGCCTGGAAGATATCTCCTTCTTTGATATAATTTTTAGTTTTTCTTACCATCTCGCAGTATTCTTCTTTAGAGGTGTTACACTCAAATTCTACCTTTTTGGAATATGTCTTTACCTCCTCGTGTCCTGCATTTCTTATAAGATGTATCATTTTTTCTATTTCAAGGGTGGCTTTCTCATATCCTTTTTCACCCTCTTTAGATTTCATATTTACTATGACAAAAATTTTCTGTTTGAGATTATCGTATGCTATTACCTTGTCAAAAAGCATAAGGCTGTAATCGTCCTCGTCGCTCCTTCTTATACGAAGCGTAGGCTCTTCGCAGCATATCATCTCATATGAGAAATAGCCTACAAGTCCACCGGTAAATGACGGAAGACCTTCTATCTTGGGACTTTTATACTGTTTCAAGACATTTCTTATGGAATCCAACGGATTTTCCTTAATGCTTGTAACCAGTTCTCCGCTTTTTATGGTAGTCACACCGCATTTACTGCTTATTTTCATAATCGGGCTGTAACCAAGAAAGGAATAACGTCCCTGTCGTACGCCCTCCTCTACGCTCTCCAGCAGATAAAATCTGTCATCCAGCGAAGCAATCTTTTTTAGCAGCGCTATCGGTGTAACGCTGTCTGCATATATTTCTTTGCAAACAGGTATCATCTGATAATCATTTTCATACTGCTGTACATCTTTAAAGCTTGGTGTATACATAAATCCTCCATTCCACAGTGCAGTGTGCCTTAGCATATTTTTGTCTCAAAGACGCCTTCAGCATTAAAAAAGCTTCTGTCCTAAAAATTCTTAGGACAGAAGCTGACTTCTGCGATACCACCTAAGTTGATGCTAAAAGCACCCACTCTGTTATTATACAATCATATAATCCTCGCTGATAACGGATGAGGTATCCCGTTGGCCCCTACCTCCACAAACGTGGTCTCACAGCCACCCTCGCAAGTCCATTCAATAGCTTATGTGAAATATCACTGTTACTGCTTCGCACCAACCGCAGCTCTCTGGGAACGTCTTCCGCTACCTACTACTCTTGTTCACAGGTTTATTTATTAAATTGAGCCAATTATAATCCTGATAAATATATTTGTCAAGAGGAAATTTTTAAAAATGTAAATTTACGAGCGATATATAAATTTTACGCTTCCTGTCCTTGTATCGTCCTTACCTCCAAAGCTCTGATAGCTTCTTGAAAGCTCGCTGAGGGCGGAAATCCTGTCAATAAGACTGCCTGCATCAACACTGTTTAAGGCATTGATAAGTTTTTCTATGCCTTCATCATTGAATTTTGTCATACCCTCATTCAGTTCCTTGCTTCCGGAAAGAAGTTGGTTAATGCCATCCACAAGAAGTGCTGTGTTATCCTTAAGAGAAGCCATTCCCGAATTTAAGTTATCGGCTCCTGACGATAATGCACCGGCTCCTGCATTAAGCTCGTTCATTCCTGAGTACAGGCTCTGAGCTCCTGCAGTCAGTTCATTTGCTCCCACAGTCAGTCTGTCACTTCCTGCCTTAACATTTGCAACGCCGTTCGTATAAGCAATAATTCCCTGATAGAATTCATTATATGTATTCAGCTGTGTCAATATATTTTGAAGGCTTGCCCTTGCAGCCTGAGCTTCCATGCTGTCACCGGAAATGTTGTTTATAACGGAAGTAATAACCGTTGCATAGTTATCTGTAGTAAGCGTCGGTACTGTAATTCCTGCTGCCGATATCTGTGCATTTGCTGTTGCAAGCAAAGTATCAAATACCTGTTTTGCACCGCCAACAAGACCGGCACCGTTGCTCTCTATATAGGCAAGACCCTGATTAAGCTCGCTTATGCCGCCTGTAAGCTCCTGTGCGCCATTTGCCAAAGCACCGGCTCCGGCTGTGAGTTCTTTTGCACCGTTTGCCAAAGTATACGCACCTGCTTTAAGTTCGCCTGAACCGTCGTACAGTCGGTCTATGCCGTCCGTAAGTGCTCCAGTCTTGCTTTGAAGGACGGCTATTCCCTGATAGAGTGCATCCGAGCCCTGAACCAACTGCTTTGAAGCTTCGGAAAGCTGCGACAATTTTTCTTTCAGTTCATCCACACTGCTGATATTTCCCATTTCCACCTTATTGAATATCTCGTTGGTAGCGACGGACAAAAAGGTCGGTGCTTCAAAATCAGTTACATCCGCAGTGATTTCTATACTGTCCGGCAAATCTATTACATCCTTTCCTATGCCGAGGTTTTCCTGCATTCCGGGAAGTGCCATGCCTGCAATTACGCTTTTGTCGCCGTCATTTATCAATTTTCCGTTAGTGACTGTAACATTTCTGAAGCTGTCATTGTTAAGTATGGCAGCGCTTACCACAAAGAAAGGCACATACATATTTTCCTGTTTTCCGTTAACCGTGGCTGTGCTTTTGGCATTGTTTGTATAATCAAGCCTGATTACGAGTTTTCCTGATTTTCCTCTTATTTCATCCGCTTTTACCGCTTTGCCGTCAAGCGTATACGTTATTTTTATATCTACCGGAAGCTGTTTTTCAACAGTGCCCTGATAGTAGATGTCATTTCCTCCGGCATTCCATGTGACAGTGCTTCCGTTTTGTGTAAATGTTTCATTGCCCTTTACATTAACAAGATTTTTAAGATTTGTACTGTCTGTAAGCACAGCTTTTTTATCAGGATTTTTCAGCCATTCGCTCACGATTATCTTCTGAGTGCTTCCGTCCTTTTGAGTAATTACATATACAGTTTCTTCCTTATCGCTTTGCGTATGGTTTAATTCCAATACCTTATCATCATTTTCTTCTGCTGTTTTGATTGCATTTAAGCTATCCTTCTGATTAAATGCGTACACGCTTAAGGTAGAACCTATACCTAATACTGCCGCTAATGAAATGACACATAATGCCTTTTTACCGATTCTGTTTTTATTCATAACTGTTATCTCCTTTTCTATTCTAAAAATCCTTTACTGGTCTTACAAATAGCCTTGTCGAACATCATAAACATCGAAGGCAGAATAAATATTACCGCCAGTACACTTATGATAGCGCCACGCGCCATAAGATTACACATCGAACTAATCATATCAATATCAGAATATAAGCCTACGCCAAATGTAGCCGTAAAGAAACCGATTGCACTTACAAGCACTGACGGTATGGAAGAGGACAGCGAAAGTGATATGGCATCTTTTTTGCTCTTTCCGCCATGACGTTCCCTCTTATATCTTGTAGTCATAAGTATGGCATAATCCACCGTAGCTCCAAGCTGAATTGTACTGATACATATAGGTGCTACGAACGGAAGCTCTGTACCTGTGTAAAACGGAATTCCCAAATTTATAAATATGGCAAATTCTATTACCGCAACCAGAATAACAGGCAGCGTAGGACTCTTTAACACTATGGCGATTATAATAAATATGGCAATAATGGAAATTGCATTTACCACCTTAAAGTCCTTATCTGTTATCGTAATAAGGTCCTTCGTGCAAGGCGCTTCACCTATAAGCATTGCGTTCTTATCATATTTTTTGATAATTTTGTTAATCTCAGACACCTGCCTGTTTACTTCATCACTTGCGACCTTATACTTAGAACTTACAAGATATAGCTGATACTTATCACTCTTTAATATTCCGGTAATGCTGTCCGGAAGTATTTCCTCAGGGACCATTCCTCCTACAAGAGAATCAAAGCCCAGAGCAGCTTTAACTCCGTTTACCTGCTCAATTTCTTTCATCATAGCCACACTGTCCGTATGTGACATATCAGCATCGGCAAGTATCATATGCGTTGAAGCCATATCAAACTCATCACGGAGTTTTGTATTAGCCACTACATATTTCATATCCTTAGGAAGTGTTTCGCTGAGGTCATAATAAGTTTTGGTATTTCTGTATCCGTATAATGCCGGAATAAGAGCTATGATGAATATTATCAAAAATACCTTAGAATGCTTTGTTACAAAATCAGCAAATTTTTCCGTCTTCGGAATCAGAGGTTTGTGCCTTGTCTTCTCAATAGCCTTGTCAAATATAAGTATTAAAGACGGCAGTGTGGTTACACATCCTATAACGCCGAATATAACGCCCTTTGCCATAACAATTCCCAAATCTCTGCCGAGCGTAAAACTCATAAAGCAGAGTGCTATGAAGCCTGCCACCGTAGTTACGGAACTTCCCACTACCGAACTTATGGTATGTGATATGGCATGTGCCATAGCTCTTTGGCTGTCGCCTCCAAACCTTATCTTCTGCTCACTGTAACTGTGCCATAGGAATATTGAATAATCCATGGTAACACCTAACTGAAGCACCGCCGAAAGTGCCTTCGTTATGTAGGAAATTTCTCCAAGGAAGAAATTGCTTCCGAGATTCCACAAAATTGCCATGCCTATGCTTGCAAGAAATATAAACGGCAGGATGTATGAATCAAGAAATATCATCATAGCCACGCATGCCAGTGCAACTGCTATTGCCACATATACAGGTTCCTCTTTTTCGCAGAGTTCTTTTAAATCGGTAACCAGAGCCGACATACCTGCAACGTGACAGGATTTTCCTGCTATCTTACGTATTTCTGCAATAGCCTCCATTGTTTCGTCCGCCGAAGTAGAGGTATCAAAAAATATTGCCAGTAGCGTCGCATCCCCTTTATTAAACACATCATAGTATTTTTCCGGAATCAGCTCCATAGGTATGCTTATATCAGCCAAAGAATCATACCATATTACATTTTCAACATGGTCTACCTTTTCTATTTTTCTGTTCATGGCTGATATATCCTTAGTTTCCATTCCCTCCACAATGACAAGAGAAAATGCTCCTTTTCCAAAATCTTCAAGAAGTATATCCTGTCCTTTTACCGTATCAATGTCATCAGGAAGATAATCCAGCATATCATAGTTGATTCTGGTATTTGCCATTCCCAAAATTGACGGTATTAAAAGCAAAACGGCTGTAATTATTATAGGTACACGCCACTTTACTATTTTCTTTCCGAATTTTACCATTTTTTAGCATCCTCCATTTCTTCAATTTCTGTCAGTATGGGCGAAAATCTTTTTACAAGTTTTACCGTATATAAAGCGACAATAAGATTTTCTATTCCGTCAATAAGAAACGCTATTCCTATAAGCCTTATCAGGGCTATGGCGCCGTCAAACGGATTTAGCATAAGCAGTATTCCTGCCAGTACGGTCAAAACTGAAATGAGCAGTATTGACCACCAGCGTTTTAAGCCGAAGCTTTTTGCTTCTATCGCTGTCTGAAGCTTGAATGCTCCGTCAATCAGTATGAACAGACCTATGAGTAAATCAATAAACGATATGATTCCCTTTGGATGAACCAAAAGAATTATAGCCACTATTACGGTGATGATTCCCAGTGCCAAATCAAACTGAAACGCCAATCCATAGGCATCATTCGTAAAATATGCTATTATCTTTGTGATACCGCATACAAGCACTATCGCTCCCATAATATAGCATATAATTTTTGTAGATATTTCGGGCATCAGCATAAGAGCTGCTCCCAAAGCTATAAGCACTATGGAATAAGTGATATATGCCGCTTTGGTCTTTTTCACATTTATCATACATTTCCCTTCTTTCTTTAAATTTGTATACAATATATCCTACCGGAATCAATATTAAAACGGTCAAAAAAAAGACAATGCACAAGTTTTGCACATTGTCCTCATATAGTCTGATTTTTGGGCATATACGCTCAAATGTCTGATTTTTGCAATGATTTTCTTTTTGTCGGTATATCTACAATTTATCGGAAGCCTTAACAATCACATTTCTGACACTTCCGTCAAATATAACGGCTAATCTTTCAAGTTTTTGGGCAGCGTCCTCTTTCATTCCTTTACCTATCCAGTCAAATATAAGCCCCTCAAGGGCAAATATGTAAAAATCCGTTATAATTTCAAGATCCGTATCGCATACCTTAAGGTCTTTTCGTTCAAATTGTACATACTCCTTCATAAAATGTTCCAAAACCGCATACACGTATCTCTCGACCTGTTCTCTTGCCGACGAATTATATATGTGGTATACTGCGCGTTTGTTGCCAAGTGCAAACTGCAACGCCATCTGACAGCCGTCAAGCCACGAATCAAAACTTTTTGTTTCTTTTACTATCTTGTCAATTTCTATCGAAAATATATCCTCCAGCAAAGCATATATATCCTGATAATAATAGTAAAATGTGTTTCTGTTAATTCCGCACTCATTTACTATATCTTTGACGGTTATCTTATCAAGCGGTGTATCATTAAGAAGCTTCACAAATGTTTCTATAATAGCCTTCTTTGTAAACTGTGCCATAAAATCAATCCTTTCACAAGCACACTATTTTTTAGGTTATTATAAAATCTTTGGTTGAGAAAATCAAGTTATTCTCTCCAAAGCCATACCTATCCGATACAATCCGTTCACATTTACCACTGAGCACCGCTGCATTCTCTCCAAAGCCACACCCACTCAGGATTTTGTTCCGATATGCTGTCTATACGAAGTCCTATGCAGCCGTTATAAGGTATGGTATCATCAACCCCCGTAGGATCAAAGGAGCTTGAACTCACCGTAAAATATACATATCTGTCATCAAGTCCCATAAATTTCATTTGTGCCGTTCTTGAGACAAGCACCTCGACATAAAAATCTGACATATGATCAGCATAATAAGGACGGCAACTGATAAAATATTCCTTAAGTTTTTCATTTATATTTTTTCTATATTCGCATTCATATACAAGTTCAGAAGTATTTATGTCGTATACCTGCAATCCGGGCAACTTTACGTCCTCTCCGAGCTTACCGTCTTCAAATGCTTCTGCATATTTTTCTCCATCCGAGTAGTCGAATGTTTGCATGTACAGATAGATGTATTGATCATCCGCATCAAATAAAGTATACCCATACATTCCATCCATATTTAGTCCCATATGACGGAATTCTTTTGTTTGCATATCATATGAGCAAATATCTCTCTTATTCTTAATCTCATTGCCCTCTTCATCCCGGAATCTTGAATTAAACCACATTTTCCCATCTTTTAGTATATAACCTGATATCGATTCACCTTTCGATAAAAATTGCTCTAATTCATTAAAATTCAATGCTATATCAAGTTTTCCGGTTACCAGATTGTAGCTGTAAAGCTTATATTCCGTTCCTTCTAACATTGAAAAAAAATATACTCCGTTATATATATTCTGTTCGGAAAACTCACAATATTTTTTATCTACATATCTTACCAATGGCTTTGTGTAAATAGTTTCACTTTTACCGTCGGATAAATTAACAACTACTATCTTGCAGTTATTTTCTTTGTAATTTTTAAAAACCACAATACCCTTATTATTAGAAATACGAAATTTGTCCAAAAAAACATATGAAGGATCTTCTTCAACCACTGCCTCTACTTTCATATCATTTCCCGTACTGTCATATGACACTATCTTTGTTCCCTCACGATAGTCATACTTTGCTGCATACAGGCGATTCTTATAATATACACAATTAGTTTCAGCATATTCATCTTCAACTTCAAGGTAGGGATTTTCATAATTGCCATAATAATGATAATTGTTAAAAAATCCCTCACAGGTATTTCTGTCAGTATGTTTGCAGTCTATTTTAGAGCACATTACCGTATCTTCACCTGTATGTACATTATAAAAATGCCATGGCCACTCAGATATATCACCATTTGTACGCCCAAAAAATTTAGGATTATAAAAAATTCCATCCTCCGTAACAGCAATTCTTCCATCAGACTGATATGGCTCTATATTCGTATCAATTTCAAAATCAAAAAAATGTTTTGTACTTTGTTCACCCGTTTCTTTTGTAATATCCTTTATGCTATCCTCATATTTCTTGCTGTTGTTGCATCCTGAAAAAAGTAACACAAGGCTTAATCCCAAACATATAAATCCGTATCTTTTTTTCATAAATTACTCCTTTTTCGTAACTATTATGCAAACCCTGACACCTGTATATTTTCAAAAGCCTTATTGCCATAAGGTTTACCCTTTTACCTTTGCAGATATATCCTACATATTACATATGCGCCCTTTACTTTTAAAGAAAGCATCAACAAATTTGTTAGTTTCATTATAAAACTCTTTTTTTGGAATGTCAAGTTTTTTAAATTTATTTTTGGAATTGCTCCGATGTTTTTCTTGAATTTTTACGAGTTTTTCTTGCGAGTTTTTACGAGTTCTTACGAGTTTTTGCTAGTTTTTACGAGTTTTTGCTAGTTTTTACGAGTTTTTGCTAGTTTTTACGAGTCAGTATCATTCGTATAATCAAGCATTTAAGCGGATTGCAAGTGCTGTGGTTATTTAAACAAAAAATGTTTTCAATACATCTGTTTTGATTTTTCACATACAAAAAGACCCATACCTTAAAATAAGGTGCAGGTCCGATTGGTTAAGTGTTCCTTTAAAGAATTATAATATTTTTTTAAGCTCCGAAAACATCTTCTTCATCTCATCATCGGTTCCAACCGTGACACGAAGATAATTGTCTATTCGTGGAATGTTAAAATAGCGGACAAAGATTCCTCTTTCCTTGAGAGTTTCAAATATATACTTTGCAGCCTTGTTTTTATGCGTCACAAAAAGAAAATTTGCCTTAGAGTCCGTAACCGTAAATCCCAGTTCGACAAATTTTTCCTTAGACCACTCCCTTGTAGCAATAACCTTCTTAAGATTATCCTGAAAATAATCTTCGTCTTCGACTGCTGCAACGCCGACAGCCAAAGCTGCCCTGTTCATGGTATACGAATTGAAGGAGAATTTGACATCGCTTAAAGCCTTTATAAGTGCTTCATTTCCCATGGCATATCCAATTCTTGTTCCTGCCATTGAACGTGACTTGGAAAAAGTCTGAACTACAAGCAGATTGTCATATTTTCTTGTAAGTTCAAGCGCCGACCTGCCTCCAAAATCGATATACGCCTCATCAACTATGACCACGCTGCCCTGATTTTTGGCAACGATATCTTCAATGAAGTCAGGTTCTACCGCTATGGCGGTAGGTGCGTTAGGATTCGGGAATATAATTCCTCCGTTTTCCTTTAAATAATCTTCTTTTACAAGACACAGATTTTCATCAAGGGGTGCCTTTACATAGGGTATTCTAAAAAGGTCCGCCCATACGCTGTAAAATGAATACGATATGTCAGGAAAAATTATCGGCTTATCGGAGTTAAAAAATGTCATAAATGCCATTGCAAGTACGTCGTCCGAGCCTACTCCGACAAACACCTCGCTCTCCTTAAGTCCGTAACGTTTTGCAATAACGGAGGTAAGGGAAGCTGCACAAGGATCGGGATAAAGGCGCAGCTCATCTGTGTCCATATTTTGCAAAATATCCTTAACCTTCGGTGCAGGAGGATACGGATTTTCATTTGTGTTAAGTTTGATAATATTCTTAAGCTTAGGCTGTTCTCCCGGAACATACGGAACAACCCTGCGTATATTCTTTTCCCATTCTTTCATAGATAATACCTCCTGGTTAAAGCCCCATTTCCTCAGCCACAAGAGCAAATTTAGGAAGTGAATTTATGATTGTGTCATAAGACACACAATATGCTATTCTGACAAAGCCCGGGCAGGCAAATGATGTTCCCGGAACCATAAGAATATTATGCTTCTTGGCAACGTCGCAAAATGCCTTATCATCTCCGTTTGGTGCTTTTACAAAGAGGTAAAATGCGCCTTCAGGCTTTATGCACTCAAAGCCAAGTTCTGAAAGCCCGTTATACAGTGCTTCTCTGTTTCTGTTGTATGCTGCTACGTTTACCTCTGCATCTATACACTTAGCTACGACCTTCTGCATAAGTGAAGGTGCATTTACAAAGCCAAGTATTCTTGTGGCAACGCCTGCCGCCGCAAACACATCATGGTAATCTGCCACCTCATTTGGTATTACAAGGTATCCGATACGCTCTCCCGGAAGGGAAAGCGACTTACTGAAAGAATATCCTACAATGGTATTGTTGTAGTACTTTGTAAGATACGGCACCGTCACTCCGTCATACACAAGTTCTCTGTATGGCTCGTCAGATATAAGATAGATATCCGTACCATATTCTTTCTGCTTTGCCTCAAGTATTGAAGCTATCTTCTTCACGGTTTCCTCTGAATATACCACACCGCTCGGGTTATTAGGCGAGTTGACAATGACTGCCTTGGTGCGGTTAGTTATCAGCTTTTCAAATTCCGTAAGATTTGGCTGGAAAGTATTGGTATCCGGTGTAACCACAACAAGTTTTCCGTCATAATTTGCCACATATGACCTGTACTCACCGAAATACGGAGCAAATACTATAACTTCATCGCCCGGATTCAACAGGGTCTTTAATACAACATTAAGACCTCCAGCAGCACCCACTGTCATAACAATGTTATTTTCAGTAAATGAAGTTTCAAAACGTCTGTTAAGCGAGTCTGCAATAGTCGCTCTTACTTCTTCATATCCCGAATTGTTCATATATCCGTGAAGAACAGTTGAAACCTCGTCATCAACAATCTCCTTTACCGCTTTGTTTACCTCATCCGGCGCCGGCACATTTGGATTGCCAAGGCTGAAATCATACACATTTTCAGCTCCATATATTTTTGCAAGACGCTGTCCTTCTTCAAACATAGCTCTTATAACCGAACTTCCTTTAACTAAATCAACCATTTTATCAGATATCATAATATTTTCCTCGCTTCATATCATTTTATGTAATACCAACAGTACGCATTGACATCGCATAAGGTTATTTTAACACATTTGTTCAACGCTTTCAAATCTTTCGTAAAATTGTTCATAAAAATCCTTTGACAAGTCATACGGTGTGACAAAAAATGTTGTCAGGATCGCCATATTTGCCTTTTTTGCAAACGAGTCATCCCCGCTCTCTATTATATGCTCTGACACTTTCTTCAAAAAATAGTGCCAATCGCATACAAATTTTTGATTTTTCTGCAAATCAGGCGTATCAATCCACTTTTTGACTTTAACCTTACTGCGATTGCTGTTTACACATTCGTGTACCTGCAAAAAGTACTTAAATCCTCCGTTTTCATATATTCTGCCCAAAGGAAACAGCCTGCAGACAGAGGGACGTGCGGGGTGTATGCTGCATCTTCCGTTTTCATCCAGAAATCCGCAGGCATCCGAAGCTGCCTCCATCTTAAGATTGGGAAGTACTATTCCATCCGCCACATTAAGCTCCAGCTTATCCTGCAAAAGCTTTTCAAAAGAAGCATTAAGATGCTTTGTCATATTGTAAATGTCTAAAGGGTCAAGCACAACAGAGCTTCCCATCCCAGTGCAGCATGTGTGACAGCCTTTGCAGTCGCCGCAGTCCGCCTTTACCATATCATTAAGTTCATAAAGTCTTCCGTCCGATATATCGGACATATTAATGTTTCTGTTCATATAATTACCTTCGGCTGTTCAAATGTCGTATGATGTGTCAAATCTGATAAAGTGTGATTTTTTAAATCATTAAATATGTTAGATATACCAGAAATTATTTTTTCAAAATTTTCTGATAAGAGAAATATTTTTGTTAAGACAAATAAGGTTTTGTATGGAGTTTCTCATTACATTACTGCTCCTAATTAAAAACTTTCTGGCACAAGTGCCAGCTTGTTGATGGATTCGTGTGCTCTTACAAGGGAATCGTAGACAGCTAAGACATCTTCGGAATCCCATGTGCGGAGGGATTTTTCGTCAATAACACCTGCGCTCTCTCGTATGATCTTTGCCAGCTGTTCCTCGTCGGCAACAGCAACAACTGCCTGAACTGCAGCATTACTTTGTGCTTTTTTGAGGTTCAGGATAAGGCTATCTATTGAGCCTTTGGACTGCACCTCAAACACATAGATTGCTTTACCCATATTACCTATTTTAGCTTCCCATACGGCATCTACAACTGCTCCGGTAGTAATCTTCACTTCGGAACGGCTGTCGAATCCAAGTAACTCTCCGATAGCGACCAATTTTTCCTTAATCTCATCGTGCAAAGATTTTGAGTCGTTTGCAGTAACGGGCTTCTTTGCTTCAGGAGTGGCAGGTTCTATGGAAGATTTCTTTTCGGCAACTGGTAAAATTTCATCCCACATAAAGTAATCTACTGCCAAAAGATCATAATCTTCGGCATCTGCTTTCTTGAGCTCTGAAGCAATATCTTTGGCAATAGAGCAAACCTCTGCATACTTCTTTCCAATGTACTGGTAATTGTATTTCGGCATATCGGGAATATCAAGATAGTCATAACAAAGGATTGTTGTTTTATTAAAGATTACATATTCCTGCGGGTTTGCGTATGTAAGCAACTCGCTGATAG
>CAMEJP010000036.1 GCA_945920185.1 uncultured Eubacterium sp.
AGAGGTTGCAAAAATCAATAACAATGGAGATATGAGCCAGATTGCAAAAGAAAGAGAAGTAAACAAGCTAAAGGAAAAAGCGTTGAAGCTGTCAGAGGATTGCATCAAGCAGGCAGAAACCATTATCGAAAAGCTTGGGGCGAAGCTTGAAGAAGTAAACGCAGAGAGTATTATTCCAGATATGCAGGGTGTATTTGCGTATTTGTCGGCTTCTGGTAGCAAGTGTGATGATAATGTGCTTGTGAACCTTATCAAGCCATATAGGGGCAATGTGACAGCAATTAGAGCTATTGCAAGCGTTGCAGATAATGCAGGCGTGGGCGTTGCTTCAAAGCGTATCATTGATAGTTATATCTATGATGTAGAGAGCTTGAAGCAGAGCATTGATGCAGATATGAAGCTTGTGTTTACTGGTTCTATGAGTGCAACCGAAGCAGGAAAGAATATTCAGAAACAAGCTTCTATTCTGGGGGTTGATGTTGTATCGGATATCAAAGACGAATACACAGACAATCAATTATTAAGAAAGGCTTTCGGCTTGGTATAATTGAGCCGTATATTGATACGAAACAATGAAAAATTCGGATATGTCAACGCAGACTATAAAAGCGGTTAAACGATATATGTATCGGTGGCAGGGGTTATAATATCCCTGCTTTTCTTTTGGTGTGATTTGGTGTGAATTTGGTGTGAAAAGTTATAAAAAGCAATGCAGAAACAGACAAAGAAACACAAAGAGAATATATAGAAAAGTGCTAAAAAGCCTTTATATATGCGGTGTTATGAGAAGCTATAAAAAGATAGAAAAATTATAGAATAGTACTCAAAGAGATAATCAATTTCACAATTCAGAACGTCTCAAGGCGTTTCAGAACAGTATATTACACTCCAGGACTTTTGTTCTGGGGTGTTTTTTGTGAGAACTGTGGTAGAATATATTTGTATGAAATTATCGTTTGTTTGAATAGTAGAGATGGTACAACTATGTGAAAGAAGCACTCATTTACGGCAACTATAGCACAATAAGTGGAAGAATAATTAAAGTCGCATAAAAGTAACAAGGAGGTAACAACATATTGTTTGTGCAATAAAATATTGCTGACTATTCTAAAACTTAATATTGGAATAGTTGATTGACATGGCAGAGAAATGCGACTATAATAAAATTAGATTTTAGATTGGTCGGAGGTGCTGTATGGCATATATTCAAAGAGCGATTTCAACTATACTTAAAAGCAGAGTAAAGACAAGCAAGTGTACATTAGTAGTGGGAGCAAGACAAGTGGGTAAATCTACGCTGATAAAACATGAGTTTTCAGAATATAATCGTAGTAATTTTGATGATAGATTGACTAGAATTCAGGCGAAAGAGGAACCAAAGTTATTTTTCTTAAATAATCCATGTCCATTGTTTATTGATGAAGTACAAAAGGAAAGTTCAGTTTTAGAAGAGATAAAACAAAAAGTGGATGAATCAGATGAGAGAGGACAATTTATTTTATCAGGTTCTCAAAAACTGGAATTAATGAAAGGTGTTAGTGAATCATTGGCAGGAAGAGTGTCTGTTTATGAATTGTCGGGTTTGTCGTTGCGTGAAATAAATGGGGTGAAATTTAACAAACACTTTATACCTACTGATGACTATATAAATGAACGTGAAAGTGAATTAAAAGCATATGATAATATCTGGAATGTTATTCATAAGGGGACATATCCGGAACTATATGATATAGATCGCGATTGGCAGGAATTTTATTCATCTTATGTATCAACATATTTAGAAAGAGATATTAATGAATTGATTTCTACTGATAGTATTACTTTTACAAAGTTTTTAACTGCTGTGGCTGCAAGAACAGGTGAGTTGCTAAATTATGCAAATATTGCAAGTGATATTGGTGTAAGTGAACCAACTATAAAGAACTGGATTTCTATACTTGAAAGGACAGGAATTGTTTATTTATTACAGCCATACAGTACAAGTGCCTTGAATAGAGCAATTAAGACACCAAAGATTTATTTTAGAGATACTGGTCTTGCTTGCTATTTAACCAGGTGGTTAACAACTGATGCCTTGAAAAATTCAGCGGTGGCAGGTAATATGTTTGAAACATTTGTAGTTTCCGAAATTTTGAAATCCTATTCAAATGAGGGAAAGGATTATCGATTTAATATTTTTTATTATAGAGGAAAGGATAAAAGAGCAGCAGGAGAAAATGAAATTGATTTGATTATAGAAGAAGATGGTATTCTTTATCCGATAGAAATAAAAATGTCCGGAAATCCTAAAGCCAATATGGGTGCAACAAATCAGGTGTTAGATAAGATTCCGGATAAGAAAAGAGGAATGGGAATTATTCTTTGTTTAGTTGATAAGAAGATATATTTGAGAGAAAATTTGATTGCACTGCCGATTGAATATATATAGTCAGGAAATTTTTAAATAAATGTAGCAATGCATTGACAAACTGGATATATACTGTATATATCCAGTTTTGCAACTCTCAATAAAGATGATAAGACTTATGATGAGCTAAAGCAGGTAATATACACCCGCCACAGCATCCGGAAATATGAAGAAAAGCCTCCCCCAAAACTAAAATTGCCACCCCTAGGGTGGCAACATAATGAACGCATATGTGTTATACTGTGAAGGTAAGTTATAGAACCTTGACAAAAATCTCAATCAAAAGCATAAAAATGAACAGTGCGAAAATAATGCATGCATTTAAAAGTAATATGCCTAAATAGCGCAATAAGCGGTACTTGCTCTGACAAATAGGAATATCCTTTTGTATGTTTCGGTAGTTAAAGCAGACAAATACTACGCAAAGCATCATTGCCAGAAATAGGAAACGCTGAATCCATAATGCAAGACCGAAAGTATCCTCTATTTTAAGGGTAAATGCCATCCACAAAATAAACAGATAACTAGGGGTAGCAATGCACATTTTCCAAAACTTGTGCGTGCGGTATCCCGGCGGAATTAAGGCTTTAAGACCGTGTTCAGACTCACTTGGATTTGGCATAAGCCTTTTGCCTAGGTTTATCAATGCGGACTTGAGTTCTGCTACATCCTTAAAGCGGTCAGCAGGATTGATTTGAGTACATTTTTGAATTATGGAATCATATTTATCCGTAGATTCAGGCAAAGCGCAAACCAGCTCTTTTAGGAGAATGCCTAAGGCGTAGATATCTGTTTGCGGGGTGGAGGATCCAAAACCATACTGTTCCGGAGCGGCGTACCCCTGTGTGCCAAGAAGGACGGTATCGGAAGCTTCCCTGTGAGTCAGGTATTTGGCGGCATTAAAATCAATTAACATTACATGGTTATAAGGCGTGATGATAATGTTAGAAGGCTTAATATCCCTATGAACCATCGGCGGATTCAGAGTATGAAGCCGACCCAAAATGTCACATAATTCACACATGTATGATTGTATGGCATCAAGGGACAATCCTGAGGCAGAGATTATATCCTGCAAAGAATCGCCCGAAACATATTCTTCAAGAATTATCAGCTGATTGTTTTCTTCGTAGAAATCAATTATGCTTGGAATGCCTGTAATATTATGTGATTTTAAGTATTCGTAAATTGCGACGTTATAGACATCCAGAATTTTTTTGACGCATATTTTTTGATTTTCCTGATGCTGAACTAGGAAGATATTATGTTTCTCGTTAAGAGTTGCAATGGTTTTGTAATATGATATTTCAAGATGATGGGAGAAATCCATACAATATCATCCTTTCGTATTTTCTAAACCTATTATAATGGAAAGGAGTTTATTTTGAAAGAAAAAAATACAAGAGATTTGGAATTAGTGTTAGGCAGCACACATATTAAAAACTTTAATGCGTATTGTGAAGAAAATGCAGACAGTTTGATGCAGACAGAAAGTACTTTCTTTGAATATATGAAAGCAATATTTAAGGAAAGAAAAATGACTCAGCAGGAAATATTTCTGCAGGCGGACATTCCGGAAAAATATGGTTACAAATTGTTAAACGGCGAGAAAAAAACCAAGCAGCGTGATGTTATCTTAAGAATCTGTTATGCAGCAAAATTTACTCTTGGGGAGACGCAAAGAGCTTTGCACAAATACGAAATGCCCGAATTATATGCCAAGAATCCGAGGGATGCACTGATTATGATTATCTTTAATGAAAGACCGGGCAGCATTATAGATGTAAATGAGATTTTGCAGAAAAATGGAATGGATACATTGAGGTCGAGTGGCTTACAGGATTAAAAATCAGAAAGATGGCGGTACGACCGCCGGGCTTTTTACAAAAGCCTAATGTAAAAAATACAAGGGAAGGAGTTACAAAAATGAGAAAGATAACTAAAAATTTAGCAATACTGATTTGCCTTATGGTATGTGTGATGGTGAGTATGTTAGGATGTCTGTCGACTGAGTCAGACACAACAAAAGACATTGTAGGTGCAAGCGGGAAAGATGAAGATGGTAAAGCAAGCAAAGAACAAATTTCAGTTTCCATCGAGGAGCAGGTACTGGTAAATCAGGACGGTATCGTCGTAACGGCACAGAAATATGTCAAAGATGACTTTTGGGGCGACGGAATAAAGCTTCAGATTGAAAATAATTCCGATAAAGACGTAACTGTAAGCTGCGATGCACTTATTGTCAATGACTATATGACGAGTGATTTGTTTGCTGTTGATGTTGCAGCAGGCAAAAAGACAAATGAAACATTGTATTTGTTATCGGCAGAACTTGAAAATGCCGGAATTGATACTGTCGGAAAAGTAGAAATTTACTTTAACGTGTACGATTCCTCAAGTTATGACACAATCTTTAAAACCGATTGTATAACAATCAATACATCTGCGTTTGCAAATATGGATACAACACCAAAAGATGCAGGCAAAGAGCTTTACAATGAAGGCGGAATCCGAATTGTCGGAAAAACAGTGGATGAAAACAGCTTCTGGGGTGCCTCAATACTGCTCTATTGTGAAAATACATCAGGAAGAAATGTGGTAATTTCAATAAAAGATATGTCCATCAATGGTTTTATGATGGATCCGCTATTTGCTTCGACAGTTTACAATGGAAAAAAAGCCATTGAAAGTGTAACATTGTTCTCAAGTGATTTAGAGAAGAATGGCATAACATCAATACAGGACGTTGAACTCAAATTCCATATCTATGACGCAGAAAACTACGATACTATAGTTGATTCAGATGTCATAAAATTTTCAGCAGAATAAATTTTTTACAATAAAGAAAAGAGAGGTACATAGCAATGAAAGTTTGGAAATTAGTGTCAGGAATTTTATCAATCATATTATTTGTACTCGTTTCAATGCAGTCATGTGCAGTAGGCGCTGCCAACACACTTGCGGATAACGGTGAGGTATCAGGCACTGCAGGATTATTCGTGGCAATATGCATGCTGGCAGGCGGTATTGTTTCAATCGTAACCAGAAAGTCAGAAGGAAAAGGCGGAAATATTGCATTGATTGTTCTTTTCGGTCTGGCAACATTGATAGGCTTCTGCAATTATGGAAGCTATTCAGACCTTGCGATTTGGTCAGGTTGGTGCCTGATAAATGCCGTGCTTGCACTTATAGCGATATTCTTAAAGAAAAAAGCAAAAGAAATGTAGTTTATCACTTCAAAAAAGGCAAAGCTTATGCGGGCTTTGCCTTTTAAAATATATTTTCAAAACACGGCTTGACAGAAAATGCAACCGTATTAGAATATGCTTGCAAGAGTGACAGCCTAAGTTGTATAATAAAATAAGGTAAAATAAAAAAAAGGCCTATAAGCCTTTTTTAAGCACCAATGTGCGTAAGCAATGTCGGTTGAAACCTTATTTGCACTCACCTTGTAAGTATGCCTCCCACCTTCCCTTAAAACAACCTGCAATAATCAAGGAGCCACCCAATGCGAACAGACATAATAGACTATTTGGAAAAAGAAATAAAGCACCGCTGCAGTAGCAGGGCAAACTTCTTTGGTATGGGCGTATTTTATCATATCAGGGCTGTAGCTGATAATGCGACATATTTGGCAAAAGAGTATGGTGCAGATGTTGAAATTGTTACCATAGCAGCATGGTTACACGATATAGCTTCCATAACAGATTACAATCTGTATGACGAACATCACATTCACGGTATGGCTATTGCAGAGCGTATTTTATCTGAATTTTCTTACGAGCCCGAAAAAATTGAGCGTGTAAAAAAATGTATTTACAGTCACAGGGGAAGTAAGCAAAAAGAAAAACTTACGCTTGAGGAAATTTGTGTGGCTGATGCCGACGCAATATCGCATTTCGACTCGGTACCATCCTTGTTCTATCTGGCGTATGTCAATCGGAATCTTAACATTGAAGAAGGTACGGAATTTGTGAAAAATAAGCTCAGAAGAAGCTACAATAAATTATCGGAACGAAGCAAAGAAACCTATAAGCAAAAATACGACTCGATAATGAACACCATAAGCCCCTGAAATTCAAAACAGTGAATTTCGGGGGCTTTAAGTTAATGTTCTATATACACATTCAAATCAACCGGACCCTGGATTCCATCGATTTTGCCTGTGCAGCTAGTGATATTGATAGTCCTGGGGTCATATTTAGGGTCTATCTCTTCCGTATCTATAATTACAGGATAAGTTATGTTGTACTGTTTAATAGTATCAAGTACGAACTTTGCCTCTTCTTCGCTTAGAGCCTGTGTAAAAAAATACACACCTACCTGTATTCCGGACTGAATTGCACCTTTTATATTATTTTCAAATTCCTTATCCAGTACAAGCCGACCCTCCTTGCCATATCCTCTGTATCCAAGTCTTATAATGGCAAATTCCACACCACACTCTGATACTTTTTCCCAATCAATTGTGCCCTGATATACTGATACATCAATACCCCAGTGAGATATTACTTCGCACTTTTCAGGGTCATAGTACTTGTATATATTATCCTTTTCCAATCTGCTGTTTTCAAAACTTTTTTTATGTACGCCTTCCTGTACCATAAAGTTAAATGATTTATCATTGTGGTCTATATATACATATTCCTTTGCAACAGTAAATAGATTGGATGTGGTTTCGTGCGCTACACTTGGTTCAGGTGCGTAAGATGCACGTTCACTATGCTGGGTTATAGTAAGGGTACTGCTTGAAGTTATCACATTTTCCTCTTTATCATTATTACCACAACCGGAAACTGTAATTATAGTAATCAATAATGCTGTTATTATCCTTTTTCTCATGTGTATTCCTCTTTTTATATATGGATTATTCTTCCATAGTTGAGCGATGCACCATTTTTATTTCACATAAAACACCCTGTTTTCTTTTCGGGCAGGAGCAGTCGGATATTCTCCGTCAACGTAACCGAGAGCGCAATGACCGATGCCCTCATATTCCTCGTCAATTCCAAGAGAGAGCAAAAGCTGTTTGCCCCACTCAGTTTCAAATTCTTCCTTTGCCCTGTGAATCCAGCAACTTCCGATTCCAAGTTCATGGGCTGCCAGCATAAGATTTCCCATGACAAGACTGCCGTCATATACTCTGTTAGCCCAATCCTTCTTTGCCAGAACAATCAACATTGCCGGGGCACCATAGAACGGATCAAAACCGTCATTCCAGCCGCCGATTTTACAATTCATCTTTACAATCTCATCCCTAAGCACCTTATTCGTAACCTGAATGATAATTGTATTTTGACATCCTCTGGCACTGGCCGCATAGGTGCCGGCTTCAATTATTTTATCCAATATTTCCTGTGGTATCATATCCGACTTATATTTGCGAATACTCCGCCTTGTTTTTATGCTGTTAAGTACTTCATCCATTTGTCATACCTCCGTATTTAAGTTGATTTTTCTGCTGACATTATATCACTGGATATTAAAACGAACAAGCGTGTTTATAAATGTCTTATATGTAAAAATACGATTTGACTACCTAATGGTAGTTTGTTATAATGACTATATAACGGAGGAAAGCGAGAAAATGGAATGTTCACCATCAAAGCAAAGGATACTCGATGAAGCATTGCGGCTGTTTGCGGTCAACGGATATGAAGCAACCGGTATAGAACAGATAGCAAATGCCGTAGGCATTAAAAAAGCCTCTTTGTACAGCCATTTTAAATCCAAACAGGAAATATTGGATATGCTGATACAAGAGATAGAGAAACGATATGAAGATTATTCTGAGTTAGTTCAAAAAGAATGCGAAACTCTAACTTTAGACTGCACAGAATCTGTTGAGAGTATCGCAGACGATATTTTCAAGTCAGTTATCAAACAGTTTGAATTTCTTATTGAGGATTCATTTTTTAAAATGGCAAGAAATTTTTTGACAATCGAGCAGTTTCGCAATCCGAGATTAGCTTCTTTACAGAATAAATGTGAATACATTGATGCTTTGAATTATCATAAAATATTGATTGGGTATCTTGTGAAAAATGGTATCCTTCAGGATAAAGGCATAGAAATTATGGCGTATGAACTTTTTTCGCCAATATATGTTCAGTTTTATTATATCCAGAGAAATCCACAAGGTAGTGATGAAGCAATGCAGATAATAAAAAAACATATATATCACTTTTTTAAAATATATTCCCAATGATTAAAGGAGAACAATGCATATGAAAAACTGGAAATTGAGCAGGAAAGTAACTCTTGGAATTACACTTATCGTCATAATATGTATGAGCATGTTGTATGTGACATCAAACAGAATACTGAAAGAACTTATTAAAAAATCAGAACACAGCCATATGAAAAGCTCACTTACGGCACAGACTGCACTTATTGAAGAGTATGTCACAAGGCAGGAAGAGATATTGACTTCATATAGCAAAACTCCGGCGGTAAGAGAACTCTTAAAGGATGTGAATAATCCTGAAAAATTTAGCTATGCCCAAAAATATACAGAGTATTATTATAGCGGTTTGGATAATTGGGAAGGCATATACATCGGAGAATGGGACACTCATTGTATTGTGCATTCTGATACAAAGTATATAGGTAGGGTATATAGACAAGGTGAGCCTTTAAAAGCTCTTCAGGATGCCATGATTTCAAGAAACGGCTTATATAATACGGGCATAATTGTTTCACCGGCAACCCAAAAACTCATTTTATCTATGTACTGTCCCGTATTTGATGAAGATGAAAAGACCATTATAGGTTATGTCGGTGGTGGTCCGTATGTTGAAAGTCTTGAGAAAATTTTATATAAGCTGCAAAGTGAAGAAGATACTGCAAAGTACTATATGATAAATGTACAGACCGGCATGTACATTTTTGCTGATGATGAAGACCTGATAGCCACACAGATTGAGGATGAAAGACTGCTGAATATTATAGATATTATAAAAGATGGCAAGGCAAGTGGTGAAGTTAAATATAAAAGTAAAAAGGGTAATCAGATTGCCAATTACCAATATATTGACGAGCATGGCTGGGCAGTAATTTCTATTGACAGCGAAAAAAATATTTATGCTACTGCTAATAAGAATATGCTTGTTCTGGCGGAAATCTGTATTATATTTGTATTGGTTATCAGTATACTGTCATTTATTATGATTTTCTTCAGTATGAAACCGTTAGCATATATAGAAGAGGCTATTATAAATCTCAGCAATTTGAAACTTCAAAAGAATGAGAAATTGGATTCATGGATAGATACAAAGAGTGAGGTTGGAAAGATTGCAACGGCAATGAATTCGCTGTATGGTACAATGAGCAATATTGTGAATACATTGTCTGACTGCTCATCATCTTTAAATGACACAGCCGTGGCAATGCAGAATTCTTCAAATGTGCTTATTTCGTGCATTTCGGACAATGCTCAGGCAACGACTGCATTTGCAGAACGTGCTGAGGAAATTAACTGTGCGGTTGATAAAGTCGATACGGAGATTGTTGAAATTGCTAAAGTGGTTTCCGGTGTGGAAGAGCGGATTAAGCAGGGTAATGCGCATAGCGGACAACTTCTGCATAAGGTAGAGCAGATGCAGGAATTAGCAAATGATACATTGAAAAATACAAAGGTACAAATAGCGGCAAATCAAAATGAGATTGAAAAAGCAATAGGAGAATTGCAGTCGTTGATGAGGATTGATGAGATGGCTTCGCAAATTTTAGACATTACCAGTCAGACCAATCTCTTGTCTTTAAATGCCTCTATTGAAGCTGCAAGAGCAGGCGACGCAGGAAAAGGATTTGCTGTAGTGGCAGGTGAGATAGGCAATCTGGCTGCCAGCTCATCTGAAACTGCAACTCAGATTCAGGATATATGTAATGAAACGAAGAAAAACATTTCTCATGTTCAGTCATGCTTTGACCAGATAATTTTGTTTTTACAAAGTGATGTTCAGATGCAATTTGCAGAATTTGCACAGGCTACGAAGGATTATTACAACTCAATCAGGGATATGCAGATGATTATATCAGATATTGCACAGGCTTCGGAGATATTTGCACAAACTGTACAAAATATTCAGACTCAGATTCGTGATGTTTCAAATGTTCCTGATACACAGAACATTAAAAGTCAGGATATAGTCGATAAAGCCAAAAAGACGGAAGAAACAGCAGAGGCTATGACTGTTATCGTAAGTAAGAATAAAGAAAATGCAAACGCAATCAGTGGAATCGTAGACCTCTTCTCATAAATTGTGTTACTGCCAATGAAAAGGGTAAAAGGCTACGCAAAGGCAAATGAAAAAGTAATAACGTAGCAGTCAAAAACTGCTACGTTAAAATTCGCTCTTTTTAAGTTTTAAAAACACATTTCTTCGGGCTTTTCTCCAACCAAAACAACTACCCCTTACAGCAGTCAAGCAACTCACCGGATTGGAGTATACAGCTTCCGACATTGGAATTGGCAATCTGTACGGTTTCACAAAGAAGATTTTCAAAGTGACATTTAAATGCGTCAGCGGTTTGTATCCAGTCAGCATTCTGACCGGGAAAACCTGCCTCCAGAAAGAGTGCATGCTCCTTCATTATTCTTGAAAAGAACAGGTGCGTTTCTAATGATAATCTGACAAAGTTATTCATATGGTGTCTGCTTTCATAGTTTTAGTCCTAATATTATATAACGCAGCATAACATTTTGTGCTTTGCTCATCTTTTTGCAGTTTATGTACGATATACATAGTGTTATACTACGATAAAAAGAGGAATTGCTATGCAGTATGAAACTTTAATGCACACCTTTGAACCGATATATGACAACAATTCAACAATTCTCATTCTTGGCAGCTTCCCGTCCGTCAAGTCACGAAAGCAGCAGTTTTATTACGGACATCCGCAAAACCGCTTCTGGAAGGTTGTTGCAGCGCTCACCCACGAGGAAGTACCGCAGACCACGGAGCAGAAGAAAAAGCTGCTTCTTAATAACCACATAGCACTATGGGACGTTATCGCCCGATGCGACATCATAGGCTCTGCCGACAGCACCATAAAAAATGTACAGCCGAATGATATGAATATCATTTTATCAGGTGCTCCGATAAAGCAGATTTATGCAAATGGCGGTAAGGCGTATGAACTTTATCTGAAGTACTGCTATCCCGTATCGGAAAGGGAAATCATAAAACTACCTTCGACAAGCCCCGCAAACGCGGCATACGGCTTTGAAAAGCTCTGCGAAGAATGGCAGCAGATTTTGCGGGAGACGGAATAATCTTGACTGCCCTCTGCATACGGAGTAAAATATATCTATCAAAAAATGCAGCGAGAGGCATAGTGTAAACAATCACACTGATGTGCTGATTGTTTACACGGCTATTTGTGCCGGAGCGTCACAAATAGCTTTGATGGCAGAAGAGAAATCGCATTTGCGAATTTCTCTTCGCCCCGTCGCTAACGCTCCGGAATGAGGCATATTGTGAAGGAAAAGAACGATTTAACAACAGGAAATATAAAAAAGACCTTGCTTATTTTTGTTCTGCCATATCTTCTGTCCTGCTTTATGCAGACATTTTACGGTATGGCAGACCTTTTTGTTGTAGGACTTTATAATGATGTCAGCACTACAACCGCAGTGTCCATAGGCAGTCAGGTTATGCACATGCTTACCGTTATCATAGTGGGGCTGGCGATGGGAACGACAGTGTGGATTGGCAGCTTTGTAGGTGCAAAGGACGAGCAGGGAGTGAAGAAGACCATAGGCACATCCGCAATATTTTTTGCGGTTTTCGCAGTAATTATTACGGCGCTGCTTCTTGTTCTGACTCCGTATATCACAGGGATTATGATGACTCCGAAGGAAGCCGTAAAGGAAACGCGAATATATCTTGCCGTGTGCTTTGCGGGAATCCCTTTTATTACAGCCTACAATGTTATAAGCAGTATTTTCAGGGGCATGGGAGACTCAAAAAGACCTATGTACTTTGTGGCGGTGGCATGTGGTGCAAATGTGGTGCTGGATTTTGTCTTTATAGGCGGAATGGGACTTGGCGCAGCGGGAGCGGCACTGGCGACGGTGTGCGGACAGGCGCTTAGCGTGGCTGTATCAGCCATCGTTATGAAAAGAAATAAACTTGGTATAGAAATGACATCGAAAGATTTCCGTCTGCATAAAGGCTTTGTTTCGCATATTATGAAGGTGGGCATTCCGGTGGCAATGCAGGATGGATTTATTCAGGTGGCATTTATAGTCATAACGGTCATAGCCAACAGCAGAGGTCTTATTGCCTCTACCGGAGTAGGCATTGTGGAAAAACTCATATCATTTATGTTTCTTGTGCCTTCGGCATTTTTGTCGGCGATATCGGCTGTTACGGCGCAAAATGTGGGCGCGGGAAAGCAACAGCGCGCAAAAAGTGCGCTACGCTACGGACTTGTCATAACTGTTATCTGGGGACTTATGTGTTTTGCTTACAATCAGTTTTTGCCCGACACGCTTATAGGACTTTTTACAGAAAATAAAGAGGTTCTTTCGGCAGGCTGTGAGTATATGCGTGCATACTCTATGGACTGCGTGTTTGCGGCGGTGCATTTTTGCTTCAGCGGATATTTCTGCGGCTTAAGAAAATCGGGGATATCCTTCTTACATAACATTGTATCCATTATCCTCGTCCGAATACCTGCGGCGTATCTGGCAAGCATACACTTTCCTCACACGCTTTACCCGATGGGGCTTGCAGCGCCTTTAGGCTCACTGCTTTCTGCGATTATCTGTGTGGGATTTTATGTGTATTTACAGAATGGAAATTAGTTTCAAAAATCACACTGATGTGCTGATTTTTGAAACGGCTATTTGTGCCGGAGTGTCACAAATAGCTTTGATGGCAGAAGAGAAATCGCATTCACGAGTTTCTCTTCGCCCCGTCGCTAACGCTCCGGAATGGAGATTATATTATGTCTAAAAGAATATATGCGGCAATAGGACTTATACTTATAACGGTGCTTTTTACGGTGGGTTTGGGTATCATAAAAAATAAAGACGTAAAAGAGTCTGTGGCGTATGATGGCAAAGCCTATTCAGAAACACGTGAATGTTTCGGGACGGTGTTGACCATTACCCTGTATGCTAAGGAGGATGAAGCCAAAAGTATTGCAAAGAAGGCATTTTCAGAGTGTACGCGTCTTGAAAATATATTTTCGGCAAAACTTGATGGCAGCGAGCTGTCACGCCTTAATGCAACTGCCGCAGACGGACCTGTAAATGTATCTTCTGAACTTATGGAGGTATTTTGTGCGGCACTTTACTACAATGAGCTGTCGGATGGCGCACTTGATATATCTGTCGGAGGTCTTGTAAAGCTGTGGGGAATAGGAACACAGGATGAAAAAGTCCCGTCGGCGGAAGAAATTTTACCGTTTGTAAATGCCGACGGCTGCAAATATATTGTCATAGATGAGAAGAATGGTACAATCACATATACAAGCGATAAGATATCGGTGGATTTGGGAGCTGTAGCAAAGGGATACGCAGCCGGAAAGATTAAGGAGCTTATACTTGAAAATATGGAAAATGCCGCAGGAATAATCAATTTTGGCGGCAATATAGTGACTGTCGGTTCAAAGGAAAATGGTGAAGCATGGAATATAGGCATCACAAATCCGCTAAGACCCTCCGAAATCTGCGGTAAGGTATCCGGAACAGATATGTGTGTTGTGACTTCGGGAAATTATGAGAGGTATTTTGTAAAGGACGGAGTCAGGTATCACCACATTCTTGACCCGTTTACGGGTTATCCGGCGGATAGTGGCATAATAAGTGCCACTATAGTAGGGAATGACTCAATGCAGTGCGACGCACTTTCAACAGCCTGTTACATTTTGGGTGTTGAAAAGGCACTGGCACTTATCAATTCCATAGACGGTGTGGAGGCTGTCTTTATCGATGACAGCGGCAAAAGCCATGCTTCAGACGGTATGTCAAAATATAACCTGAATATAGGGATGTGAGGTAACAGTGGAAATAAAAAAACATTTGTCAATAAATATAAGAGTGTTTCTGGCAGTATTGTTTATAATAGTGATTTTTGCCGTGAGTGTCGGATATATATTGTACCAAGACAGCACCAAAAAGAGCGCAGGCCGCGCCTACATTTATCAGAATGATAAACTTATAAAGACTGTCGAGCTTTCAGATGTCAGCGAGCCTTATAGGATAACCATTGAAACCGGGGACGGTGGCAGCAATGTTTTGGAGGTAAGACAGGGAAGCATAGGTGTGGTAGAGGCAAGCTGCCCCGACCATCTATGCAAAAATATGGGATTTATTTCAAATTCCCTTATGCCGATTACCTGCCTTCCGAATCACCTTGTCATAAAGGTGACGGACGGAGCCTGCGAAGACGAAACAGAGCTTGACGGTGTTGTGTATTAGTGCGGCAGATTAAGCCCTGCTGTGACAGATTATGGAGATGCAGTTTATATGAACGCAAAAAGAATTACCCTGCTTGGGATATTTACCACAATAGCTTTAACAATTTTTATGATAGAGTCGGCGCTTCCGGCTCTTGTTCCCATAACGGGAGTTAAGCTCGGACTTGCAAATATTGTGACGCTTTTTGTGCTTGTGCGCCATAATACAAAAGATGCGGCGACCGTGCTTCTTGCACGCATCATACTGGCGTCCATATTTGCGGGGCAGATGGTATCCTTTATTTACAGCTTCTGCGGAGGTTTTCTCTGTCTTCTTGTTATGACTCTTTCAAACAAAATGCTTTTCGGAAAATTTGTGTATATTACAAGTGTACTGGGTGCTATGTCCCACAACGCAGGTCAGATTCTGGCTGCATATTTTGTGCTTGGCATGAGCGGCATATTTGCCTATGTGCCGTTCCTTATGATTAGCGGTATCATAACGGGTCTGTTTACGGGACTTGTGTGTCATTTCAGTCTCAGGCATATTCCTAAATTTTCATAAAAATCTCCATTTCAAAGCGTAGCTACGGGGCAAAGAGAAATTCGCGAATGTGATTTTTCACACTGTTTAACCGAGACGCATTATCACGCCGCAGCCGATTTTTTCACCTGAATTGCCGGAGGGCTGTGTGGTAAAGTCATCGGCATGGCTGTGAATGATAAGGGATTTTCCAAGAATATCGGCGATGTCAAATCTGTTGGTATAAAAGACAGAGTAGGCATAGCCGCCGTTGCTTAATAAGGGCGGCATATCACCGGCGTGTTTGGGATGAGGCGTATTTGCCGGGTTGTAGTGATTTCCCGTCATATCAAACGGCGGTGTACAGTTGCCGTTCTCGTGAATGTGCATACCGTGAAAACCTGATGGCGTATCGGGAAGCCCTGTTACTTCTACTTCTACAAGCACACCTGACTTTGGAACTTCATAAAAGAACATAATTCCCCAGAGGTGAGGATTATCATTGTTTCCCTCTATTATCGCGTAAGCTCTTGCCTCCCCTTTTTCGATAAGTTCAAAAAACATAGGTCTTAATGTCTTGAATGGATAATTATTCATTGGCTGCCTCCTGTTACGAAATGTTGAAATGTTCAAAATATATTATATGGCTATATGTAAAAAATGTTATACATTGTACGTAAAAGTATGATATACTGTTAAGACAGATTGAAACGGTACAGTCACCGAAGCGGATAGTGCATGTCCGCCTTGAAGATTTTAGGAAGAGAGGTAAATATGACAAAGTATATTGCAAAACTTGATTGGAAAAATTTTATTTGGCTTACTGTTGCAGGCATTATAAATGCCATAGGCGTAACGGTGTTTATCGCACCGGTTCAGCTCTATGACAGCGGAATTTCAGGAACTTCCATACTGCTGTCACAGATAACTCCCGATTACCTTAATCTGTCAATGTTTCTTTTGGTACTCAATATTCCCTTGTTTTTATACGGTTTGAAAAAGCAGGGCTCGGTATTTGTGACATATGCCATATATGCCGTTGTCATATATTCGTTGGTCGCATGGCTTATAACTGATATACTTCCGATAGATGTGAGCGTGGCGTCACCTCTTGCCGGTACGGATTTGCTTCTCTGCGCATTGTTTGGCGGCATTATTTCAGGAATAGGAAGCGGTCTTGCCATAAGATTTGGCGGTGCTATGGACGGAATAGAGGTTATGGCGGTGGTCTTTGCCAAAAAAATCGGTATATCCGTGGGTACATTTGTCATGATGTATAACATAGTGCTTTACATAGTCTGCGGTATAGTTATTAAGAGCTGGATACTTCCGCTGTATTCAATAGTTACATACGGTGCTGCCTTAAAAACCGTTGATTACATAGTTGACGGTATCGACAGGGCAAAGGCAGCCACCATCGTTACGGAAAAGGAAAGAGAAGTAGGAAAGGCTATCTCGGAAACCTTCGGCTGCGGAGTTACTGTTATGGACGCAAAGGGATTTTATTCAGGAACAAAAAAGACTGTGCTTTATGTAGTTTTAAACCGCTTCCAGATACCTAAACTTAAAGATATAGTAAAGGAAGTAGACAAATCGGCATATATATCTATAGCTGATGTCGCAGATGTATTTCATGGAGGAAAGGACGGAGATTTCTGACATAAAAACTTATTTTGTGTATTGCTTTTGAAGATAAAAAAGTATATGATATAATAGAAAATCGAGAATATATTAAACTGAAGCGGATATTTGGACAGTGCTTTGGGAATGGAGGACATTATGGAAATCGTTTGTTTGGACTTAGAAGGCGTGTTGGTTCCTGAAATATGGATTGCATTTGCAAAGGAAAGTGGTATTCCTGAACTTAAAAGGACTACACGTGACGAGCCGGATTATGACAAGCTTATGAAATGGCGTATAGGAATTTTGAAGGAGCATGGTCTTGGACTTAAGGAGATACAGGAAACCATAGCAAAGATTGATCCTATTCCGGGTGCAAAGGAGTTTCTTGACGAACTTCGTTCTCTTACTCAGGTTATCATTATAAGTGATACATTTACGCAGTTTGCCACACCGCTTATGAAAAAGTTGGGATGGCCTACGATATTCTGCAATTCGCTTGAGGTTGCCGATAACGGCGAGATAACAGGTTTTAAGATGCGTATAGAAAATTCAAAGTATACTACCGTAAAGGCTTTGCAGTCTATAGGATATGATACCATTGCAAGCGGTGACAGCTACAATGATTTGGGCATGATTAAAGCCAGCAAGGCAGGATTTTTGTTCAAGAGTACGGATAAGATTAAGGCTGATAATCCTGAACTGCCTGCATATGAAACATATGATGAACTGCTTGATGCCATTAAGAAGGTTATCGCTTAAAAAATCAGGTTTATATATTTGGAACATTTTAACCAAAATGTAAAAGGGAGAGATACAAATGAAATTCATTCAAAAAATATGTTTGATTCTTTTTGTTATGGGTGTTTGTCTTATCGGAGTTTCCGGCGGGGATGCCATTAACGTATTTAGAGGTAAGGTGTTGAATTTTAACGAGATGGCACTTTCTTACTTTGGTGACGACCAGCTTGTTGAAGGTAAGATTACCGTAGTTTATGATCAGGTTGCAGAAGGCACAATGCCAAAAAAAATATTGGGAATAAAAGTAGGAGAAATCAAAATCAATTATTATCTCATAGAAACGGTAGGTATAGGAACGGACGGATTTCCTAAGCTGAATTCACATTTTATCCTTTTTGCCACATCTGACGAGAAGGAAAAGGAGGAAATGGATAACCTTATATACACTTTTCTGGAATGCAGAAAGAACAAGTATTATGACCTTGATGAGCATGCACTGGATATCAGGGGCAAAGTCTTTAAGGTAAGGAATGATGACTTGAAAAATGCCCGAAATACCACTATGACTGAGCTGTTTGGCTATGATGAATATGATATTAGAGACTATACGCTTAATTGCGTAATTCAAAGCTATAACTATGATGATGCCGTGAGAAATTTTATTGTCGGAATAGTTTTAGCCGTTGTGAGTGCCGGCGTATTTGCATTTACCTTTGTAAAACAAAGGAAAGACAGCATAAAAAAACAGCTAATGATGCAATAGGATAATACAGGGATAAAATGCTGTCTGCTTTTGCAGGTGGCATTTTTTCTTTAAGAATAAGAAACAGGTGATACTTATGTGGATTTTGTATGCTTTTGGTTCGGCAATATTTGCCGGAATAACCTCTATATTGGCTAAAGGCGGCATAAAAAAGACGGACTCGGATACTGCTACGGCTATAAGAACGATAGTAGTTTTAGTGTTTGCGTGCATTATGGCGGCGATAAGCGGCTCTTATGCAGGCTTTTTTAACATAACGCCCAAAACGTGGGTATTTCTTGTGATGTCAGGCTTGTCAACAGGAGCTTCGTGGCTATGCTATTTTAAGGCTTTGCAGCTTGGCAATGTGAATAAGGTGGTTGCCATAGACAAGTCAAGCATAATTCTTACCATATTGCTGGCATTTATCGTTCTTGGCGAAACCATAACCGCCGTAAAGGGCGGTGCCGTATTGCTTATCGGTGCAGGTACATACATGATGATTGACAGAAAGGAAAATACGGAAAATAAGGCTTCGGGCAGAGTCTGGATGTGGTATGCTTTTGGTTCGGCAATATTTGCCTCCTTAACTTCCATACTTGGAAAAATAGGCATAGACGGAGTTGAGTCAAATCTCGGAACGGCGATAAGAACATCCGTAGTGCTTGTAATGGCATGGCTTGTGGTAGCAGTTAAGGGAAAAATTAACACGGTAAAAAGCATACCGAAAAAAGAATTACTGTTTATATGCCTTTCAGGTGTGGCAACAGGAGCTTCATGGCTTTGCTATTACAGGGCGTTAAAGGACGGACTTGCCAGTGTTGTAGTTCCTGTCGACAAATTGAGCATTGTGGTTACGGTTATATTTTCATACATAGTTTTTAAGGAAAGACTTAGTAAAAAGGCATTTGCCGGACTGCTGTTCATAATTTTAGGAACGCTTTTAATGATATTTTAACGGAAAAGAGGAATACTGATGAAAAGATATATGATTATATCAATATTGCTTATGACATTATCATTTGCTATGTGCGGATGCTTTGCACGTAACGCAAATACTGACGAAACAGAGAACGGTGTAACCACGTCTTTAAGAGAGAATATCACCAAAGAACCTGTTTTCGTTACCTGTGAAGCATGCGGCGGCAACGGACTGTGTAGCCTGTGCGCCGGAACTGGCGGACCAGAGTGTGAAAACTGCAAGGGAACAGGAACAGAAACCTGTATGCACTGTGACACAAGGGGAAGGGCAAACTGTCGTACATGCAACGGCATGGGCTATTTTATATGTACGGAATGTAACGGAAAAGGCTGGATAAACGGTGAAGCCTGTTCCGTATGCAAAGGTAACCGTTCTGTAAATTGTGAAAAATGTGAAGGTACGGGAAGAACAGACTGTGAGTATTGCGGCGGTGTGCATTATCCTGCGTGTAGCGTGTGTGGCGGAACGGGTAAGGACAACTGTGAGAAATGCAGCGGAACGGGAAAATGCAGTGTGTGCGGCGGAAGCGGTGAGCGTGAATTATCACAGACAACAGGCGTTTCAGATATAAAATAGATATAAAATAGATTTGGATTGGAGACAGAAATGAAGAGCGTTGCAGAAAGATTATCGGATTTGAGAAGTGAGATGGCAGCTTGCGGTATGGATGCTTATATATTATGCACCAATGACTTTCATGGCTCTGAGTATGTAGGAGAATACTTTAAGACAAGAGAGTACTTTTCAGGCTTTACAGGCTCGGCAGGAACCCTTGTGGTGCTTAAAGACAAATCGGCTCTTTGGACTGACGGAAGGTATTTTTTGCAGGCGGAGAATGAACTTCATAAAACGGAGACGGTTCTTATGAAGCAGGGCATGGAAGGAGTGCCGTCAATAGAAGATTATCTTACTAAAGAACTTTCGTATGATGCGGTCATAGGTTTTGACGGGCGCACCGTAAGTGCGGCATTTGTCGAAAGACTTGAGGAAGCATTTGATAAAAAATATACAGAAAGTACAGTATCAGATACAGGGGGCATAAAAAGCAATCATAAGGAACACACGGTACATTTTGTGTACGATAAGGATGTGGCAGGAGCAGCGTGGGAAAAGCGTCCTGCACTTTCCGCACGTGAAGTATGGATGCTTTCAAAGCAGTATACAGGTGAGGACAGTCAGCATAAACTTAAAAGATTAAGAGAAAAAATGTTAAGTCTCGGTGCAGATACAATGGTGCTTACTGCACTTGATGACATAGCGTGGCTTCTTAATCTTCGGGGAAATGACGTTGAATGCAATCCTGTATTTTTGTCATATCTGCTTATTGATATGGAGCGCGCAAGACTTTACGTTAATGAAGCCATATTAAGCACCGAAATAAAACAGTATCTTTCAGAACTTCATGTAGAGATATGCCCGTATGACGGTATTTATGCGGATTTGCAGAAATCAGACCTGAAAAAAGCAGTGCTTATTGATGAAACTCACGCAAATTTTATGATTAGAAAGTCTGTCCCTGAAGGCGTAAGAGTCATTTCGGGAGAAAATCCGGTCACTCTTATGAAAGCTGTGAAAAATCCCGTCGAGATTGAAAATATAAGAAAAGCTCATATAAAGGACGGCGTTGCAGTTACAAAATTTATGTATTGGCTTAAAAAAAATGTGGGGTATGAATCCATTACGGAGATAAGCGCCGCACAAAAACTTGAGGAGTTCAGAATGCAGCAGCAGGGCTATCTTTATCCCAGCTTTGACCCGATTATGGCGTATGGAAGTCATGGTGCGATAGTACATTATTCTGCCGACAAAGACAGCGACGTAAGTCTTGAGGCACGCGGACTGTTTCTTTCCGACACAGGCGGGCATTATCTTGAAGGAACCACGGATATTACAAGAACATATGTGCTGGGAGAAGTGAGTGAAGAAGAAAAGAGAAGCTTTACTTTGGCTCTTTGCGGGCATCTTCGGCTTGCCGCTGCACATTTTCCGTATGGAGTTACAGGCTCTAATCTTGATATACTTGCAAGAGACATGTTATGGCAGCAGGGACTTGACTATAATCACGGAACGGGTCACGGCGTGGGATATCTTCTTAATGTTCACGAGGCTCCGAATTCGTTTCGGTATCGATGCGCTCCGAATACTAACGGTGTAGTATTTGAAGAAGGTATGGTAACCTCGGACGAGCCGGGATTTTATGCTGACGGAAAATACGGCATACGCCATGAAAATCTTCTTCTTTGCGTTAAGGCAGAGAAAACGCGTTACGGTCAGTTTATGGGCTTTGAGCATCTGACTAAGGTTCCTTTTGACAAAGACGGAATAGATATATCTTTAATGTCAGGCAGGGATATAGAGCTTTTAAATGCTTATCATAAAGATGTGTATGACAGTATTTCACCGTATTTGTCACCTGAGGAAGACAAGTGGCTCATAAATGCTACCGGTCCGATAGTATGCTAAAATTGTATTGAAAAAAATACCATAATTTGATATAATAAAGTCAGTAAATTTCGTTTGATTTTTTCCTATTTCTCTATGGAGGTATTTTGTGGATAATAGTACAGCGTGTGATGACAACTTAAGAGAGGATATGGATAGCTGCATTAACAATCTGTTGCTGTCAAGGCAGTATGATGCTGTTGGCGTTATCAATCTGCCCGAAAATACTTACACGATTAAGTCATTAAACATTGAACTTCCTGAAAAAGCGGCACAGTCGCAGACAAAAAACGTGCCTTACGAAGCATTTTGTGAGGAGACAGCAAGAACACTTTTGGTACCGGAAGATAAAGATATGTTTTTGGATAATGTCAGACTGTCACACATTAAGAATATGCTTGCTAAGAATGACACATATTTTTTTACCGCCAACGGTATTAACAAATATGGTGAGAAGCGTCTTAAAAAGTATACTTATTTTTACTATGATGACAAAAAGGACATAATCATTTCTGCAAGTGAGGACATTACAAATGTTCTTGAATGTGATGCACTGACGGGTGAGTGTAACAGAAACGGATTTACCAGAAGAGTAAGGCATATATTGCAGGCAAGCACGGATAAGGAAGAGTTTGCTATACTTTTCTTTAATGTGGAGAGCTTTAAGGCAATCAACGAAATGTTTGGATTTCATGGCGGAGACAATGTACTCAGGTATATTGCCGGATATATAAGAAAGTCTGCCTTAAGACCTTTGGTGGTAGCAAGATTTGAAGCAGACCATTTTGTATGTCTTGTAAGCCGGGAAAATGTGGATTATAATGTTCTTACCAAGCTGTGTTACAGTACATACAATCATAATCATAAGACTATCAATATATCTAAAAAGTGCGGCGTATATTTTATTAAAGATAAAAATATGGGAATTGACGCCATGTGTGACAGGGCAAAACTTGCCAATGAATATGTAAGCAAGGATTCTAACAAACCTTACGCAATATATGATATGGCTATGAAGGAAGCGTATATAGCGAAAAAAGTTCTGCTTGATGACCTGAAGCAGGCGCTTGCGAACAATGAATTTGTGGTATATTATCAGCCGATATATGAAACCAAGACAGGCCGTCTTGCGTCTGCGGAGGCACTTGTGCGCTGGGTGCATCCTATAAACGGGCTCGTGTCGCCGGCTGTATTTATACCGTTTCTGGAGGCGAACGGACATATTTCGATTGTAGATTTATTCGTTGAGAAAAGCACGAGAGAGTTTCTGGAAAAACGTGTTAAACAGGGTCTTCCGGTAGTCCCGGTGGATATCAATATGTCATGGCTTGACTTTTATGATGAACAGATTATATCAAGTGTCATGAATGACCTTGAAACCACATGTCTTCCCGCAAGCTGCGTAAGGGTTGAGATTACGGAGTCTTCATATGCTACAGTGGCTGAGAATAATGTTAAAATTCTTCGCGCGATGAATAATGTCGGCATAAAGATACTTGTGGATGACTTTGGAAGCGGGTATTCTTCTTTCAGTACCATAAGAGATTACGAATTTGACATTATAAAGCTGGATATGGGCTTTGTCCAGAAGATTGGGACAAGTCCTAAGACGGATACCATTATAAAGTCCATTATTGATATGGCTCACAGCATGGGCATACAGGTTATCGCCGAGGGCGCTGAAACAGAGGAACAGGTTAAGTTTTTAGAGAAGCTGCACTGTGATTATATACAGGGATATTATTTTTCAAAGCCGATTTGTGAGGAAGACTTTTTACAGTT
>CAMEJP010000037.1 GCA_945920185.1 uncultured Eubacterium sp.
AGGTGTATGTAACCTTCCAGAAGGCACAGAGATGTGTATGCCTGGTGATAACGTAGAAATGACTATCGAACTTATCCACAAGGTAGCTATGGAGCAGGGTCTTCGTTTCGCTATCCGTGAGGGTGGTAGAACAGTTGGTTCTGGTGCCGTTGCATCTATCATTGAGTAAGATTTTCGCGAAAGCGATGAGATAAGCGCCGGTTAAGGCGATAATAATAGGGACTCCAAGTTTACTTGGAAGTCCCTATTTTATTGCCTTTGCGGGCATTTACGAATGCCCGCGACCGAGAATTTGCGAAGAAAAATCGAGGTCGGCGCTTATTGGAGCAAGTGAAAAGGAAATCCGATTTACAGTCACATCCAATTCATTCTCAGAATAATTATTGTAATGATTTAAAAATATAAAGACGTTGGAGCGATAAGGAAACTTATGAAAAAACATATAAATGCCAGACTTATGATGAGTGTTTCTATGGCTGTTTTTGGAACACTCGGCATATTTACAAGAAATATTGCGCTCTCTTCCGGCGAGCTTGCCTTATACAGAGCAATATTGGCGGTAGCGGTGATTGTGATATACATGTTACTTAAAAAGCATAGACTTGAGTTTAAGGCGATAAAAAAAGAAATGTTTCTGCCGCTGTTTTCAGGAATGGCAATGGGAATAAATTGGATTTTGCTGTTTGAGGCTTATAAGTATACTACCATTTCGGCAGCAACGCTAAGTTATTATTTTGCACCTGTAATTGTGATGCTCGTATGCCCGATTCTTTTTTCGGAAAAAATGACAAAGAAGCAGATTTTATGTTTTGTAATGTCAACGGCAGGCTTGGTGCTCATAATTGGATTTGATGGTATCGGAAAAACCGGCACTGATTTTATCGGTATTCTTTTTGGTTTGGGTGCAGCGGTATTTTATGCGACGGTTGTGCTTTTAAATAAATTTATAAAAAATGTAGCAGGCATTCAGCGCACGCTGTTACAGTTTTTGGCGGCAATACTCATATTGCTGCCGTATGTTGCGGCTACCGGCACTTCAGGTATTGCAAAGCTGGACCCTCTTGGAGTGGTATGCCTTTTGATAGTCGGACTTATTCATACAGGAGTTACATATTGTATGTATTTTTCTGCGTTAAAAGAATTGAAAGGACAGGAAGCCGCTATTCTGAGCTATATCGACCCTCTTGTGGCAGTTTTTATGTCGGTGTTCATTCTGGGCGAGAGCATAAAATGGTTACAACTTCTTGGAGGAGCTCTAATTCTCGGTTTTACATTGTGGAATGAAAAAGAAAAGCCCTGATAGCGATATACACCGCTATCGGGGCTGAATTTTTATCAAACTTATGATATGGGATATCAATTTGTCTTTGTTTCAGCTTCAGAAGAAGCATTTTCAGCAGGCTTCTCAGAAGAAGACTGCTTAGCAAATGACCACTTGTATGATGTTGATCTTGGAACAAATGCACCGCTCTCATCAAATTTACCATTGAAGGTTGTCATTGAGTGTGTAGCGTTATCTGAACTCTTTTCAAATTCAAAAGGTGAAATCTGCATAGTCTGTGATGACGGGTCGTATGAGTAAACATATGCCTTATAGCTGTATGTAACACCATCTGCCAATGTATAAGAAACCTTGGCGTCAGCATATCCTGACTTGTTGTCAGATGTAGTTAAAATCTCAAGTGCTATTGTGTTATCAGTATCATTTCCGGCCCATGTGCCTGTTGCCGAGAATGCAATTTTATCACACTTTGAATTGTTCATTGAATAGTAAGACCAAGCCTTATCAGCATATTTGTAAGAAATTTCTGATGTAATTGTTGCCGTTAAGTCAGCATATTTAATGTCAAAAGAAACATTTGCTGTACAATAGTTGTTGTTATACTTAATTTCGCCGACTTTACCGTTGCTTAATGAAACACCCTCTGAGTTAAAGCTGTACTTTTTACCCATAAGGTATACATATTTGTTGTTGGCTACAAGCTCATTAAGAATGTCTGTAGCCTCTTTTTTGAACTCATAACCGTCTTCGTAGCCGATTTCCTTTACTGACTCAACAGATGACTCAACATATGACCAAGACTTAGAATTCGTGTAGTACCTGAATACTACATCAACCATCATCTCGTAGGTGATGTGTCCGGATACACCGATACACTTAAGTGTAACCGTATCCTTAAGCTCCTGATCATCTTTCTTGTGCTCTTTGATTTCAAAAGAAGAAGCAGTACCACCCATACTAAGTGTAACACTGTCTTTGTGGAAAGAAACATTACTGACTTTTTCAGAAACTACTTTGTCATCTACACCATCAAGCAATTTGTAAGTCGTATCACCGGATTTTTCACATTCCCTAAGCTTCCAAGACTTCTTGTCATCCCTGAGCTTGAATTTAAGCTCGTATTCATTGATAATCTGTGCGGAACCTTCCTTGATGATTACCGCACATTCAACGGTTGCCTTATCCTTGTCATCGTTAAGCGTTGTGTCCTTAACGTCAAGCTCATAATCGATATCCTTGTCGACAATATTCTCATCCTCAAGTGCCTCGATTATATCGTCTTTTGTTGGTTCCTTTACGCCGCATGCCGTGAAAATGGCACAGCAAAGCACTACAAGTAAACCAAGCACCAAAACTCTTAATTTCTTCATTGGTTTTCCTCCATTATATTTTTTACATATATATTCTAACATATATTTCAGGCTTGTCCAGTATTTTACAAAAAAGTTATATTCCTGTTGACTTCAATTTGAATACGTGATAATATTAAAGAGATAAATACCATTTGATTTACGGATGATATTTATACTATCTTTTTTCAGGAGGAATTGAAAATGAATACTTATATGATTAGTGCACAGTTTGCAAACACAAGGGCGAAATTTGATGATGAAGCAAAAGAGGCTGTACGGGAAGCTGTAAGCAACTACAATTCAAAATCTTTGATTGCAAAGAATCCTAAAAGGATTGTTGATTTCAGATTTTCTGAGGATGAGATGACTTTGACGGTTAATCTTGAAAGTGAAGCGAAACTTCCGATGCCGACAAAGGCATTGAGACTTTTAAGTTCTTATCTTGTGGAAGAGACATGTTTGAATAAATATCTCTCCGGGAAACAGTTGTTTAAAATGACTACTTTAACTCCTGCTTCAAAAATAGTCTCAGATACAATACCGGCTATTTCAGAAAATATGGAAGACCTTGACAGGATTTATAAGCTCATTCAGCTTCGTATGAAGCAGCATCCGGGAATCGCAGATATCTATGCACTTATTGATAGGTGTTGGAAGGAAGTATTGGAGGTTGATTATTATGATAATAAATTTTGACCAGGTGGTAAAGGATGTTACAAAGGCTATACGGCTTATCATTTTTTATCATGATTGCATCGCATGGGAAGATTATTCCGACAGAGGCAATGCCTGCTATAAACCTTATGTTTTTGAAAATGATATTGAAAAGAGAAATGATGCACTTATGCACGCAGCAGTTAAGGTAGCGATGCCACACGGTTCTTATCTGCACAAAGTCCTTGCTGAAAAAGTAGCCGGTGATCTTAATGATACGTGGGTAACCTATGATTGGCTTATAAAAGCTCTTGCACGTCTTTTAAACGGCATTTCTTACACGGAACTTAAGTCCATGATTGAACTTTCCAGACGTGTAAAAAATGGAATGAAATTAAAAGGTCTTACAAAAATTCATTCTATTGAAGAGGCACTCTGATTAACGATTGGGAATGGAGTTTTTATGCACGAAACGGTGTAACTTTGTAAAAGGGGTTACACCGTTTCATTGTATCCACATACAAATAAAAAAACAGGTGGGAATTTTCCACCTGATATTGACATACCATAAACCATTTGTTATAAATAAATCAACGGTTGTAGCTGGTTATAATAACCTTTAGCCGTATCATTATCATAGAAGATATAATTTACAGACGTTATTTCATAGTCTCACAAGGGAGGCAACCTGAATGAAAATACTCTACTTTGATTTATGCGCAATATTGATTTTATTCATTCTTGGAGTATCGATGTTTCGCAAAAATTTAGGCGTAAAAACCAACAAAAAGATTTTTCTGGTTTATCTTGTTTTATTTATAACCACTTTGTTTGACTTTGCCGCAGAAGCATATGATCTTTGGGTACCTGAGGATAAAATCAGTCCCCCATTATTGTATATTCTGTTTTATGGATATTTTCTGACTCGCAATCTGATACCGCTTGTTTACCAGCATTATATCTGTGCGGTTACGGATACAGATCACATTCTTAAAAAGAAAAATGGCTTCGGGTTTTATTTGTGCTACCTTATGCCGGAATCTGCTTGTTGTTGTTTATCAATTTGTTTAGTAATAAGGTTTTCTATTTCGATGAGAATATGGTATATACCCGAGGTCCTTTATTTTTAGGATTGTATGTCTTTGCATCTATGTATTTATATATGGGCTGTATTTATTTGTTTGTTTACAGGAAGGTACTGACGACCGAAAAGCTTTTGGCATTGGTGAGTATGTATCCGTGGAATCTTGCAGCTATTTTGATTCAGGCTTATGCGCCGGAGTATCTGGTGGAAATGTTCATGAATACTATTTCATTTGTGTTAGTTGTCAATATTGTACAGCGTCCCGAAGAACAGATAAATCCAACTGTAGGTATACAAAGTCACATAGCATATATGTCGGATATGAAAAAAGCTTTTGCTCTCAATAAGCCGGTACAGATTCTTCTTGTCAAAATTCTAAATCATCAGGCTCTTTTGAATATATTAGGGTATGATACCTTTAATTCACTGTTGAAGAAGTTTGCCGGAAAGATTCAGTCATGCTTTGGAGGTAAGGGATCTCCCTGCGGCTTTTATTATCTGGAAAATGGACTGTTTGCAGTAACATCGGAAAATGTCAGTTCATCATTCTTTAAGATTCCGGCACAGAAGATTTCCGAGATGATTACAGATAGCATCCAGATGGGAAAGTTGGATGTAGAACTTAACGGATGCATCTGTGTTTTCAACTGCCCACAGGATTTTGATGAGTATGATAAGATGTTATCCTTTCTAAATACCTTTTATACATATTTTCCGGCAAAGGGATCTGTTACTTATCTGGAAGAACTGCAAGAAAAACAGAAAGCTGAATTACGTATGAGAAACGAAATCAACGGAATAGTAAGTAAGGCCATAGCAGAGAATCGTTTCGAGATGTATTATCAGCCTATTTATTCTGTAAGAGAAAAACGTTTTCTCTCGGCAGAAGCGTTAATCCGTCTTTATGACGAAAACTACGGGTTTATTTCGCCTGAACTGTTTATTAAGGCAGCTGAAAAAACTGGCACGATTCTTCAAATAGGAGAGTTTGTGTTAGATAGTGTCTGTCGCTTTGCTGCAGAATGTTCTCGGACGGGGCTGCCTATAGATTATATCGAGCTGAATTTGTCTATGAAGCAGTGTATGCAGAATGACCTTACGGAAAAAGTGCTTTACTACATAGAAAAGTATAACATCAAACCGGAGCAGCTCAATCTGGAGGTAACTGAAACAGCTGCCAATACAGCACAGGATATTGTGGCAGCAAATATGTGTGAACTGTCGAAACATAACATAACATTTTCTTTGGATGATTATGGTACAGGATATTCCAATTTCAGTAGGATAACGGAGCTTCCGTTTCATATTGTCAAAATAGATAAGAGTATGGCTGATAAGGTTTTTGACAAGACGATGAAAACGATACTTAAATATAACATTCAGCTTCTTAAAGAAATTGGTATGGAAATTTTGGTGGAAGGAGTGGAAACTGAAGATATGTTTAAGCAGTTTAAAGAAATGGGCTGCGACTATATTCAGGGATACTATTTCTCCAGACCACTTCCAAAGAATGAATTTGTGGAGTTTATAAAGAGCCGTCAGTAGTAAAAATGTTACTGATAGGCTGATAGTTCGGTTTGTCTAAGGATATTACAACTTGTTGTAATATCCTTATTAGCATGGGAATAATGGCAGGTGGTATTGTTATGCAGTCACTCATTATCTAAGTCGTTTCCCAACAATAATGCCGTAAGTTCAGGAACAGTACGGACTATATAGTCGGCACCCGCTTCCTCAAGCTCACCCTCCGCGGCATATCCGAATTTAACCCCGACAGCTTCCACGGATGCCATATGTGCTCCATTGACATCCTGGTCTCTGTCGCCGACCATAATTGCATCTGCCTTAAGCTCTATAATGTCTTTTCCTGTTTTTTCGGATAACTGCCGAAACACTTCCTCTATAACTTCATTCTTATGCTTTCTGGTGCCGTCAAGCTCACTTCCAACCGAAAAATCAAGATATTTATCCAAGCCAAAATGGTTAATGATTTTATACATATACACCTGTGGCTTGCATGTTGCCAGTATAAGCATTTTATCGGCCGCCTTTAGAGTTTCCAGACATTGTGGGATTCCTTTTATCACATCATTTTCAAACACACCGATGTCCGTAAATCTCTCCCTGTATTTGGCAACTGCCTTCCATGAGTCTTCTTCGTTTAATCCGTGAAATTTTCTAAAGCTCTCATCCAACGGAGGACCTATGTAACATTCAAGATTATCAAGACATGGCTCATCAATGCCAAATGAAGCAAGTGCATACTGCACACATTTTGTAATCCCTTCCTTAGGGTCTGTAAGTGTACCGTCAAGGTCAAGTAAAATATATTTCTTATCCATTTGTTCCATCCAAAATCGTAGTGTTTTTATGGATGTATTATAGCATAGTGTGACAATTTATGGCAACCGGCTTTCTCTTCAACTTGACTTCCTAACGATTATTCGGTATAATAAACCTAACGATTATTAGGCTGTTTGAAATTGGAGAAATTGAAATGGAGCGGATAAAAACAAAGGACAAAATTCTTTTGGCAGCACTTGATTTGTTTGCAGAGAGGGGATATGATGAGGCATCAATTGATTTGATTGCAGAAGCTGTGGGGATAAAAGGCCCATCAATATATGCACATTATAAGGGAAAGGAAGATATTCTCAATTCCCTGATTGATATGATGGAAAGAAGATATGATGCGAATTTTGGCAATACTTTTAACATGGAAAAGATACCTGAAACTCTTGATGAGTTCAAAGAAGATTGCTTAAGGCGAATTGAATTTACGATGAATGATACACAAATAAAAAAGGTCAGAAGATTTTGCAATAAGGAGCAGTATAGAGATGTAAGGATTGCTGCACTTACATCAAAGCATCAGTTGACCTTAAACCTGGAAATGTATGCTTTGATGCTGGAAAAAATGATGGAAAAGAAACTGATTAGAAAACTTGATGCAAGATTGCTTGCTTTGGAACTTGTAGCTCCGGTAACGCTGATGGTAGGAATTGCAGACAGGGAACCGGACAGGATAAGCGAAATGTGTACGCAGATAGATGCACATTTGACGCATTTTATTAAAATTTATGGAATTGCTGAAGAATAGGAAAAGAGGAAAACGATATGGAAGAAAAAAGTAGCGTACTGATTCAAAATGAGAAACAGGCAAACAGAGCAGTTGCCAAAGTAATGAGAATTACATTTATGATTTTTACACTGGTATATCTGCTTAATGTAGTTGGAATTTTTATCGTTGATATGGGAATTATGACAGTAGCCTATGTGGCAGGAAGTGTGCTTTTATGGATTCCTACCCTGATTGTAAATGTGGGAAAACAGCAGAATGGTTATGTAAAATATGTTCTGATTCTTTGTGCGATTCTTTTTGTAACGATTAATGCATCCACTTTGGGATATCATGTGGTGATTTTGTATATCTATGCCATCGCGATTGCAAGCCTCTATTTTTCTAAAAAACTCAATGTGTTAACAACCGTTTTGTCGGTTGTGGGAGTTTCTTTTGGTCAATGGCTTTGCTTTGCATTGAATGTGTTTGAAGATAAAAACTTTACGAGCTTATATAAGCTGGTTGTATATGGAATTGTTCCAAGAGCCCTGGTATTGATTGCGATTGCTGCCATTTTTACGATGCTTTGTCAGAGAACGGCAGGACTGCTTTCAAATCTTTTGAATGCCGAGGAACAGGAAAGAATGATAAATGAGATGAAGCTGATGCAGGAAAAATCAAGGCAGACCTCAGATGAATTGTTTCATGTGGTCAAAGAGTTATCCGTAATAACAGAGGCATCTATGAAAGCAAACGCTCAGATTGCAAAAGAGACAAGCAATATTATGCAAAATTTCGGTAAGAATACGGATGAAATTACCGGTATGAACGGAAGAACACAGGATATTAATGCCCAACTGATTATGTTAGGCAAGATGAATGGGCAGGTTGCGGAGCTGGCAAGACAAATTAATGACAGGACGGCGGAAAATCAGGAAAAAATGAACAATGCGACCGACAGCATGAAGCATATTCATGAAAGTACCGGCGAATGTAAGGATATTATATTGAAACTGGGACAAGAGTCAAAAGAAATATTGGGAATTATCAATGTTATTACGGGAATTTCCAATAAGACCAATATTCTTGCCTTGAATGCTACCATAGAGGCAGCCAGGGCAGGTGAACAGGGTAAAGGCTTTGCGGTAGTTGCCAGTGAAATCCAAAAGTTAGCAGAGCAGACAAGACGTGCAGTTGAGAATATCGGAAAAATTGTAAAAGAAACAGTTCGCCATACAGAAAATGCAGTAAGTGTTATGGAGCAGAGCGTAAGGCTCACGGAGACAGGTATGGCGTGTATCAGTGAGGTAGGCAATTCTACTGCAGTAATTACGACTTCAAACAAACAGATGTCTGAGCGTATGCTGGAAATGGATAAGACGGTTGAAAACATCAGAGAGCAGAGTGATGAAGTTGCGAGGGGAATGGAGCAGGTAAATGTCAATACGCAGGAAAATTACAGTGCAATCGGGCATGTAACGGCGGCTACTCAGGAAAACAGTGCAGGTGTGGAAGAGATTGAAAGAATGGTAGAGAGGATAACAAATCTTGCACACCTGGCGGTAGAACACACCTAGAACCTCATCTTTCAAATCCGAGGTATCTGGTTCCCTGAAATGTAAGCCTGCCGACATCTCCTTCTGCTAACATTCCATATTCCTGTCCGTTCATCATAAATTCCATACGATCACCGCTCTCGACCTGAAATGTCACATAATATGTTGTGGTTGAGTGCATGTGTGACATGGACATATCCGAAGCATGATGGTGGTGCGAGGTGTGCGTTCTTTTGGAAACAATGGTTGCGTCCACAATAAGCCTTGGAGAATGGTTATTCTTATTCCACTGAATAATTGATTTTATAAAAACTGCAATGATGATACCGAATGCCATCACAAAGACAATCGGGAACATAATACTCATAAATCCAAAAGGGTTGCCGTATTCAGTGAATTCATACATATTTTTGACCTCTGCTTTCAAATTTTTGTTTTGCGTATAGTCTTATTATATAATAAGGCTACAATTTACGGCAACATTTTTTCATAAGAATCTCCATTCCGAGGCGTTCATGTATCAGCTTTATCATATCAAAAACCGGAAATCTCAAATGTACATTCAGATGCACCGTTAACAATTGTATCGACGATTTCAACATTAACCTTCTTTTCAAAAACTTCAGAGAACAATCTCATGTACCATCCGGCAGAGCATTCGCAATAGTTTTTGTTAAGGTTATCCACTTTTTTAGGAATGTTACAATAGCATTTTTTATATACTGCTATTATTTTACCGTCCGAAATATGTAAGTTCCTTCCGCCAATATCCGCCTCGTTAAGAAGATTTAAAAACTCCGTAATGTTGTCCGATTTTGCGTAAAGTTTCTTGGCTATCCTAACAGCGTTTGCAGACAGGCAACACCCACCACATTTACGCATGGTATTAGTCATACATATATTCATATTCTCGGCAGTATTCAAAATGTCATTAATATACCTTGCCTGTTTAAGCGGGGTAGCGTTTTCGTCAATAGTTCCAATCACGGAACTGATTGCAGCCGCATTTTCCCTGTCCATATTATCTATGATTCTTTTTGCTTTGTTCATATCATTTTCTCCTATAAATCACTATTATTTTTTCTAAATTCGTTTTATAAGTATCAGTATATCACGATTCACACTTCGTGCTTGACGATTTCTTCGAAATCTATCGTGATCGCCATTCGCCGCTCGCTATGAGCAAGCTCCGCTTGCTCCAGCTCGCTAACGCTCATTATATCATACTATCTCTGATTTTTCACAAAAAATAAAGTTGAACGATGTGCCATTTTTGTTATAAGTAAAACTTATTACTGGAATAAAGATATATTTATTAGACAGAGGTGGAAATGAATGGTAACATAAATGCATACAAAACCTATTGAAAAAATATGAATTAAATATCAGGAGGTATACGATATGAGTAATATAAAAACGTCTGTAGAGGAATTAATTGGAAACACACCGCTTTTAGAACTTGTAAATTATGAGAAGAAAAATGACCTTAAGGCAAGAATACTTCTTAAGATTGAGAGTGTCAATGCACTTGGAAGTCTCAAAGATAGAATAGCTGTTGCTATGATTGATGCATATGAGAGAGATACCGATATTAAGCCTGGCGATACCATAGTTGAATCGTCAAGCGGTAATACAGCGATTGCTTTGGCAGCAATCGCCAGAAAAAGAGGATATAGATTTCTGAATGTTACGGGTGAATTGACAAAAGAGAGAGAAAGCCTGTTAAGAGCATATGGAGCGGAGTTAATATATGTGTCTGAAACACCGGAAATCGCAGCAGGATTTTCATTGTTAAATGATAATTATAAGTTCCATGATTTTCTTAGAGACTATTTCGACAAGAAATCAAAAGAGGACGGCAGACGATACTTTATAAATCCACAGTGGGTTAACAAGGCAAATCGTGAGATTCAGTATAGCACGACAGGTCAGGAAAACCTAGTAATTTAAGCCGTGGTATCAGCTATTCAGCCGGTGCGTCAGGTGTGGGAGTTGCCCTGCTCCAGCTTTATTTATTTTTTGAAGGAAAGTATTTATGGAGAAGATTATTTGATGATCCATATCCAGAAAAGCAGTAAGAAAAATATTATGTCTAAATCGCATTTGTTCCCGGAAATTATTGACCGATACAGCCTAAATACAGTATAATACCTGTACAAGAGGTTTTGTTGTAAAGGAGGACGAACAGATGCCGGAAAGTAAAATCAGTCCCATAATCAAAACTGGTTTATTCTTATGATGAGGCTGTATCCGGACTGCCGGGCGGGAAATTCTGCAATGGTACAATGATTATGTTAAAGAAACATAGATTTGGTTTTGATATTTTGGGATGGCAAACAAACTAATTCTTGCAATAGGAGCAAATAACTCAATATCCGGATTTGAATTATTCTTTTCCCGGGCACATTGCAAAAAAAACATATTTTTCATGTACCTTAATTACTGTCTCTTCTGCTCTGGTACAGATGTTCCAACGTGGGTTGGCAAGGGTTGTCAATGTTTTCTGTAAAGCATCAGGATCATCTGTTTCAAAAATATATGCCACAAAAGGAATTGTGTTAATCGTCGAACTAACCTTATATGCTTTCCTGAATCCCGTAACTTCTTTTGAAAAACCGGTTAAAGAGCCTTCTTCAACTTTCGTTGCACTACACATAAATTTAGGAACGGATACCATACGGTTGGCAATTGTTTCAATATCGTTAGATTTTGAAATCTCTTCTTCAAAAATTGCCACAAGTGTCTTTCCAAGTGTGTCACTGCTTTCTGTATTGTTTTTTGTTTGTGTTTGTGTTTCTGTTTCTTCATTTTTAGTGTCTTTATTTTCGGATTTAGAACATCCGACAAGGGCTAATACCATAATTGATATAAGTATACCGGCTAATAATTTTTTCATGTCTTTTCTCCTTCAAGATATAAATAATTTTAGTAATAATCTTTTAATTGAATATAGGACATATGCTCCGGTTAGCAGGCATAGAGCGGTAATCAGAAATGTCGGAAGCATCTGCCTGGTTGCATTAAGAATTTCTATCTCCAGATCATATCCAAAAATCATCTGCAAGCCGTACAATTCAAGTGTGAATTGACCGATGAATTGCATTGGAATATTTCTTATTTTGATTCGTGATGATACAAAGTCCCACAGCGCAATGAGTGACACAATGAAAGGTATCGCAATCACATAGTACATGTCATAAAACGGTTTGTTAATAAGCCTTAAACTGCCATATTTACTGATAAGATAACCACCTGCGGCAAGACCAATAAGTATTATGGCAAGCTTACATTTTTTTGGCAAAAGAGCACGGATTTCTTCATAGTACATCCCGATAAAGAAAATCGGAAGTCTGTTTAAGAGAATAAAAATGTCCCTGTTCTGAAATATGTATTGAAAAATCACACTGAGCAAAAGCCAGCCGGATATCATTCCCCAAAATGCTTTCCAAGCAAATTTTTGCTTCATCTTTACGAGAAAAGGTGCTATCAGATATATAAGCATTATTGCTGCCAAAAACCATAAAAATGCTCCGCCGCCTTTTTGGAAAAATTCAACTCCGGAAACAACTTTAAAAAAGCGTGGAAATTTCCATTTTTCGTAGAAATTAGCAATCAGTGCAAACATTACAAACGGCAGATAAATCATTAAGAGCCTGTTTCTTATAAATGTCCGATATGTAATCTTTTCTCTCTGTGCCAGCGAATACGCAGATACAAAAAAGAAGATATCAACCCCGATATATGCCGCTCTGTACATAATCAGCTCGACCTTTGAACCGGTAAAAGGAATGTAAAAATGGAAAATTAGAATCAAGAGGGCTGCAAGGCCCATTATTGACTTCTTACACTTCACGTTTTATCCTCCTTGTCTGCTTATTATGCGGGGTTTGCGACCAGCCCGATTGTATGTTCATAATAAACGAAATATTCAAGAAAGTCAATTATTAGCCTTTAATTTGTTTTATCCGGTCTGCTACTTTGATGTTAAAATTTGTCAAAATCCTTCTGTGTTTCCGGTTCCTTGGCTGATGTTAAATGCTCTCCAGAATTCTATCCACGGTTTTCCGAAAGTACGATGTGCAATTGGCATATAAATAAGCATAATGAGTACTACCGGAACAAAAATACTCCCAACAATGCCGACACAGATTTCTATAATCCTTAGATTTGTCTTATCTTCGACAGCGGTTACTCCAATAACATCCTGTTCATCATTCACATATACTTTTACCCTATCGCCAAATTTATATTTTTCAGGTGACAAACCGTATTCTTTAAGAGCATATTCATATTTTTGTGAATCATGCGTCCAGTAAAAATTTCCGTCATAATCTACCCGTGCAAGCACATTACCTGTTGCCCCTATGGGAGCATCTGTTTCTGAACCTGCTGAAAGAGGAGCTGCAAATATAAGATACATAAATGCAATTATTATCGGTATGCAGCACACGAAAACAAATAAAGCAGTATTTTTCATCAACAATTTATGTGAACGCTGTATTTTCTGATATTGTTCTTCAGGTAAATTTTCTTTTGCCCACAGCAAGGCATTTTCAGGCTCCTGAAAAGAATACCATATCCTATCCATAAAAACCTCATTTCTCATTATTTACAGCTGTGATGCCGACGAGCATTTATAACACATTCTGTAATCTATGTTTCTTGCTATAGTATAAACTATCAGAGTAAGTTCTATCAAAGAAAGCGGTAAAAGCAGAAGTATCGAAACGATAGTCAAAACGATGTTGACCGCCTTTTGTCTTCGCCTTTTTCTTTCGTATTGCTGCATAGCTTCAGCCGGAAAATATGTTTGTGACTCATTTTCGTTTTCTTTCTTCCTGATTCTGACCCAGTTTCTTATATCAAAGAAAATACAATAAACAGAGCCGACCGTAAAAACCATGCTATACAGAAAGGCTTTTATGCTTTTCGATTCCAGAACGCTATCAAAGGGGTGTTTCTTATTATATAAAATAGTAATGGTTCTTCCTTCGCTACCCGAATAATCCGCCTTTATGGTAAAGGTTTTTCTGTACTCCAGACCGTCTACGGTATAGCAGCACTTTATTTCACTTTCTATATAATAATATCGGTCGTCGCTTGTTCCGCCTTCACGATTTTCGGTTTCTACGGATAAGATAGTAGCCTCTGTTTCCTTATATGTAAAAGTTTGTTCAATAGATCTATAAAGTATGGCAATGGAAAATGTCAGGATAACAGATGAAATTATAAGCATAAGATATTTTCTTTTTTGCCTTTTCACAAAAGACACCTCCGGGAGTTTTGTTAATCAGTATGTGTTGCATAATAAAAGTATTATTCCGATTTTTGTTTTTTGGATATAATCTTGCCTCCGATAAGCATTAAAAATGGGAGCAGAATCACTATGACACCCAGGGGGATTTTAAGTAAAACTTTGTTTTTTATATCTTTCGGTGACACGATTACTGTCAGATTTTCGGAAGAGTAATATATTTCTATCTGCTCACCGACAGAATCATATATATTTGCTTCTTTTATTATGGCATCATAATTATGACCATCTGCTGTATATGTTACATACACATCACGTTTATCACTGTAATTACCGTCTCCCTCATAAACCTCATATTCATGCACATCTGTTATTTCAGCAATTGTTTTATTGCCCTGCTCAGTAATTTCTCTTGCATCTCTTATATTCTTATAACCAACGAACAGAAGATTCAGACCGAGTATCCAGAAAATCGAAGAAAATATACAAAACCCAAGAATACTTTTATGAAGTGCAACTTTTTTATCTTCATCGTCAGTCGGGCAGGGCAGAGTATATACATCGCTGCATTTTTGTTCTCTGCGGCCTTTCATTTTACTGATTACTGCGTATACTAAAATTAAGGGAATTAAAACAAACAGAAGAATATACATTTTTCCTCTCTCCATTCGATTGTATATTCATTTTACCTGAATGTGATTATACGGTCTATCATAGCGATGTAAAAAAGAAGTAAAATCTATTTTTAGCTGTGAGAATTCAAATGTCTAAAGGGAAAATAAAGAGAACATCTTATGGGTAATTTTAAAAGCATAATAACGAAAAAAAACGGCATTACGCCGGAGATAACCACACCAGAGCTGGTCTGATATGCCCAAATCGCTATCCGCCTATTCTTCCTCCTTGACTTGGTGGAATTTTAAATAATTCTTCTTGGGTGTTTGATGCCTTGGGGAACATTTTAGATATATGGTCAAATAGTTCTTTATCAATTTCAATACCTCTGAATTCTTCCCTGCGCTTATCAAATTCCTCATATGATTCTATTTGCAGTATTTCTTCTCTTTTTGTCATTCAACAGCCTCCTTTATCAGTTCAAACATAACCTTGGATTTCTCTTCTAAATATGTCGGATTAGAGTTAAACTCTCTGAATGGTTCAGATACAAATATTCATAAAAACTCAAGTAGCTGTCTTTGTGAGCTTGTTTTTTACTTTTGGTACTATTTTGGTACTACAAGGGGCGTTATTATATGAATAAGTGCGGAGTGCTTAAATAAACTTTGTAATATCAATATCAAGTCCGAAGTCTTTCAAATCATATTCGCTTAATTCCAATTCATTTTTTATTGTATCAAGCATTTCATAATAAGCTAATTTTTTGCCTTTAAAAAAATCATCTTCAGGGCTTTCTTCTAATGTTTCATTTGCATTATCTATCAATCGTGAAATGATATATTTCATTTTATCTTCATTCATGATAATCACCTCTTTCGTTGAATCAGGCATTATTTTTTTGAGCGTTCAAGTAAATAGCATTCTTATTTTCACCAATTATTATGCGGGGCTTTCTGATTTATTCTTAGAATCATTCATAAAAACTCAAGTAGATGTCTTTTTTCCTCATTGAATTTGTAGCCGATACCATTATTACATTGTTCTAATTTGCTTGGATTGCCTCGAAAAATATTTGCCGGTATACCTTCTGGAAAGGCATCACATGCACATTTCCAACCGTCTATATTTTCTCTTTGATGTGTACATGTGTCACAAAAACTTGCAAATATCATTCTATCTTCCACCTTTCATAATAATACATCATTTCTGAACTTATTTATTAGCCGGATATTCCGCATTTATTTTTCTTCAACTCCATTTTTGAAGGGGCTCTATTTTCCCATATTTTGATATGGTGAATCTACGACAACAACTCCTTTTGTTTCCATAGTGGCTTATATTTTCCTTCTTTTACATCTTCTATATGTTTATAATAATATTCTCGCTCTACTTCATATTCTTCAACTGTCATTCCTTTTCTCCAATATGGTGCTTCTTTCAAGGAGTAACTAGCCCACTCAGTGTTTTCTTCCATCTATTATCTCAATCCTTTCATAAGTTGAACGATACAGCATTTGCGGGGCGTTCAGGCAATATTTTTCCATCCTAAGTTGAGAGATACATATTTTTTGGTGGCGTTCATGATAGGAGTAATAAAAGAACCTACCATTCTGATATATGTATGTTATAAAATCATTTAGCAATATTTTTCTTTAAGTTTTATGATATTTGCTTGTGCTTGCAAGCGTTTGCGATATAATAAAAGAAAAAGGAGAGTGGTGTAAAAAATCACACTGATGTGCTGATTTTTTACACGGCTATTTGTGCCGGAGCGTCACAAATAGCTTTGATGGCAGAAGAGAAATCGTATTCACGAATTTCTCTTAGCCCCGTCGCTAATGCTCCGGAATGGGGATTTTATGGCAAATACATCTTTTAAACCTACAACTATCGGTAACATGAGCCGTGCTGAAATAGATGCAGAGCTTATGAAAGGCATCGATTCCTTACAATTTGGCAAAACTTATACTGCTGATGAAGTGGATGCGGAACTCGCTAAGGAGTTCGGTATAGAAGCAAGTAAATCGTATCCGAAAGAGAATCAGAACGTTTGATTTCATGCCAATGCGATATGACATGACCGTAACCATCATCCGTATCGTTTTTTGCGGACAGGATATCAGAGGCAACGTCAAATCCAAACAATAAGTGTTAATTAGGGGTAGTTGTTAATCTTCATCAATCATTGTAGCTAATAGTTTTAGTTTGTCTTTGGCTTCCTTATCAATTTCTTTGAATAAGTGATTATTTGTGTCAAGCCCGATATTTTGCCAAAAGCCCTGCTTCCTAGCTTCCTTTTCAATTTCTTCCTTTGCTTGAAGCCATTTATCATATATCTTTTTAGCTTCTTTGTTTGCTTCTTCTCGATTCATTTAAACACCGCTTATTTTAGTTTGAACGTGGCACCATTTTGACAGTCAGTTCAAGAAAACAGGATTTTTTTGTACTATTGCAACATTAAAGTGCGCGTAATAATAATCGCGTCCTTGTATTTAATATAGCACTTGTCGGATTTGTTATCAATACAATGTCATAAAAGATTTACATTTTCCCAACACCTCTTGACAAGTAAACGACTGTTTACTATAATGATGGTGAACAATCGTTTACAAGAATGGAGGTGACAAACAATATGACTGATACGAAGGAAAATATTTTAAACACCGCGTTGGATTTATTTGCAAGAAACGGATATGAGGCTGTTTCGGTGAGCATAATTGCGGGAGAACTCGGGATGACTAAGGGTGCGCTGTATAAGCATTATAAAAATAAGCGGGACATTTTTGACAGTATAATAGAGCGTATGAAGAAAATGGATTATGAAGGCGCAAAGGAATATGAAATGCCCGAAGGAAACATGGAGGAGGTGGCAGAAGAATACAGACAGACATCCTGGGAGCAAATCAAAAGTTACTCAAAAGCGCAGTTTCGCTATTGGACGGAGGTGGAATTTTCTGCAAACTTTCGAAAACTGCTGACTTTGGAGCAATATCACAATGAGGAAATGTCGCAGCTTTATCAGCAGTATCTTGGAAGCGGACCGCTTATGTATATGGCGGATATTTTTGGCGAGCTCACAGGAAATAAATCGGACGCCGTGCAGACGGCACTTGAATTTTTCGGACCGTTCTTTCTTTTGCTCAGTATTTATGACAGTGAAGAGGACAAGGAGAAAGTGCTTGAAACGGTGGACAGACATATTGACAGTTTTGTGGAACGATTAGAAATAAAAAATCAAAAATAGGAGAAAAAAAGATATGAATTATATTATCAGTGAAAAGTATAACACGCCTGAACTTATGGCAAAAATCATGGGACCAAATCCGGTAAAGCTTGAAGAGGAGCTTCTTTATGACTGCAAAATTCCTAAAGGTGCGGTGGTTTGCGATCTTGGAAGCGGGCAGGGTCTGACTTCGGTTTTTCTTGCGAAAGAATATGGATTTAAGGTATATGCCTCAGACCTTTGGAGTGACCCTGAGGAAAATCGTACATTTTTTCATGAAATGGGATTGACTGATGAACAAATCATCCCGGTGAAAGCGGACGCTGCAGATTTGCCTTTTGAAAAGGAATTTTTTGATGCGGTTGTAAGCACCGATTCTTACAATATTTCGGCCGTGATGAGGAGTATCTCGACAAAAAGCTGCTTCCTTTTGTGAAGAAGGGCGGCTATATTTATATCGCCATTCCGGGCATGAAAAAGGACTGTCACGATAATCTCCCGGCTGAGCTTTTGCTTTCATGGACTCCCGAACAGCTTGAATATATGCATGACACATCATATTGGACAGATATGGTAAGCCGCTGCGAGGGCGCAGAGGTTGTCACTGTAACCGAGATGGAATCAAATGAAGAGGTCTGGGAAGACTGGCTTAAACAGGAAAATGAGTATGCGATAGGTGACCGCAAGGCAATGGAAGCGGGCGGCGGAAAGTACCTGAATTTCATCAAAATCGTTTTGAAGAAAAAATAATTATCGTTTTTCGATAAAAAGTTATTGACAAAGATATATGAGGGTGGTATATTACATTTAACGATAATCGTTAAAAAATTAATGTTTGTTCAGAAGGGATTTGATGTTATGAAAGAAAATGCAATTAAAAAAATCAACAAAATCGGAAAGGCCGGCTACATCATAAGCAATATCGGAAAAGCTGTTGTAGGTGTGGGCATTGTTATGGTGTTAACGGTTCTTATGGTGTGCTTATGTATGCCAAAGGATTTTGTAAAGCTGAAACTTGATGCAAGGGCAAAGATGGAAGTGAACCTTGAAAAATTCGGTATAAGCTTTTCGGAAAAAGACCGGCAACGCATCACAAAAGAGCTTACGGAAGGCACGATGACTCTTGACGGAGAGGAATACGGAATAGAAACTCTTGAGGTAAATGAAACCGGCTTTGATATGACAGCTTGCGGCACGACAAGGGAATTTACTCTTAAAAATCTTATCCTGCCGCTTATACTTGGCATAGTGTATCTGGCTATGACCATGGTTACTCTGTTCTTTATCGGTTTTCTCTGTAAGGAAATCAGGGATTGTGTTACACCTTTTGCGGACGGCGTTATAAGCAAAATGAAAAATCTTGCTATATCATTGGTGCCGTGGGCCGTTATTTCCGGCTTTACAAATACCGTATCAAACTCGATTTTGAGCGGAAAAACGCAGATATCCTATTCGGTAAATCTTGATATGCTTATGGTGATTCTTGTCATATTTGCACTGACATACATTTTTAAGTACGGAGCAATGCTTCAGCAGGAATCGGATGAGACCTTATAAAGGAGCAGCGTATGGGAAAAATAATACTCAGACTCGACAGAGTCATGGCAGACAGGAAGATGAGCCTTAACGAGCTTTCAGAGCGGGTGGGCGTGTCGAATGTCAACCTTTCAAAAATGAAAACCGGAAAAATAAGTGCAATACGCTTCTCAACGCTTGAGGCAATATGCGAGGTATTGAACTGCCAGCCTGGAGACATATTGGAATATGATCCTAATGCATGTGACGGCACGCAGAAGGATGCTTAAAATTAAGGATACGACAGATATAATAAGCGTTGTAAATAAATGTGCCATATGGTACAATATGGGAGAAGACCGTTTTACATTTTTTAAAGGGAGGCAGTGTATATGGAACTGATATTGGAAGATGTCAGCAAGAATTACGGGCAGACAAGGGCACTTGACAAATTTTCATATGTGTTTAAATGCGGCATATATGGAATCTTAGGTGCAAACGGAGCAGGCAAAAGTACGCTTTTTAATTTGCTTACGGACAATATAAAAAGGCAGGAAGGCAGAATAATGCTCGGCGGCAGGGATATATTGGATATGGGCAGGGATTACAGGCGTCTTATAGGTTATATGCCGCAGCAGCAGGGTTTTTACGATAAAATGAGTGCTGTGTCATATCTTAAATATGTGGCATATCTTAAAGGAATGAAGAAGAAGGCTTCAAAGGAGCAGATTGAAAAACTCTTAGAGCTTGTACATTTGTCACAATATAAGTATAAGCGTGTGGGAGGCTTTTCGGGCGGTATGAAGCAGAGGCTTTACATAGCGGCAACACTTCTTGACGACCCGGATATACTGTTTCTCGACGAGCCGACTGCAGGTCTTGACCCAAAGGAAAGGGTAGATTTCAGAACATTTTTATCGGATCTGTCGAAGGATAAGATTATTCTCGTGGCGACCCATGTGGTCAGTGATGTGGAAAATATTGCCGATGAAGTGATTGTTATGAAAAACGGTCATATAATAAAATCGGGCTCGCCTGACGTACTAAAGGAAGATACGGCAACGGCCAGCCTTGAGGAAGCATATATGGTATTGACGGCATAAGATATTATTAAAAAACGGAGGAAAAAATGTACCAGTTAGGAAACTTTTACGACAACAAGAACATGAAGTGTATCGCACAACTCGGACAGTATCAGGTGTTTGAGCATGAGAAGGATTTGTCTGTTTCGCCTTCATACGCAGAGACAGCATATTTTTCGTCAAAGATGAATGTAAGAAGAAGACAGGTGCTTGTAAACCTTAACAACACAGGATGTACCGTGCAGGCGGGAGCTATGCAGTGGATGCTTGGAAACGTGACTATGGGTTCAGGCATAAAGGGTGTGGGAAATCTTCTCGGAAAAATGGCAAGTGCCGCTGTAACGAAGGAGTCTGTGGCAAAGCCTGAATACTCAGGAACGGGACTTGTTATGTTGGAGCCTACATATAAGCATATTATTATGGTGGATGTGGCACAGTGGGGAAGCATTGTGCTTGACGACGGACTGTTCCTTGCATGTGACAGTACGGTTCAGCAGAAGGTTGTGGCAAGAAGCAACATTTCTTCGGCGGTATTCGGAAAGGAAGGCTTGTTTAATTTGAGCCTTATGGGACAGGGTATAGCAGTTCTTGAAAGCCCGGTACCTCAGGCAGAGCTTATACAGTTTAACCTTGAAAATGATGAGGTTAAGATTGATGGAAATATGGCAATCGCATGGTCAGGGAGTCTTAACTTTACTGTTGAGAAGTCGTCAAAGAGTCTGCTTGGTTCGGCGGTATCGGGTGAAGGTCTTGTCAATGTGTACCGTGGAACAGGTACTATACTTATGGCACCTACTGCCAGATAATCCGGAGGCAATGCAATGGTAAAACAGAATTTAATGAGTAGCGATAACGTCAGGATAAAAACAAGTCTTGGCGGAATGGCTGTTATGGAATATGTGAAAGATATCAGTGTGACTCCACTTGCTTCAAAGCTTGAATTTTACTGTGCCGAGATGAACATAAACAGAAGACAGCTCCTTCTTAATCTTTCAGGCAACGGTTATGTAGTACAGGCAGGAGCCATGCAGTGGATGAGTGGTCAGGTAAGCATGGGTTCGGGTGTGAAGGGCGTGGGTGATTTCCTAGGCAAATTCGTGGCGTCAAAGGTCACCAGCGAAAGCACCGTAAAGCCGGAATATACCGGTAACGGACAGGTAATGCTTGAACCTACTTACAGGCACATAATTCTTACGGATGTTGCTGACTGGGGCGGAAGCATTGTGCTTGACGACGGTTTGTTCCTTGCATGTGATAATACTCTCACTCAAAAGGTAGTTGCAAGAAGCAATCTGTCTTCGGCAGTTTTCGGTCGTGAGGGCTTATTTAACTTAAGCCTTAACGGTGCAGGAGTATGCGCCCTTGAGAGCATAGTTCCTGAGGAGGAACTTATCGAGATCAATCTGCAGGATGATGTTATGAAGATTGACGGAAATATGGCAATCGCATGGTCAGGAAGCCTGAACTTTTCTGTCGAGAAATCTTCAAAGAGTCTGCTCGGCTCTGCGGTTTCAGGAGAAGGTCTTGTGAATGTGTACAGAGGAACGGGAAAAATATGGATGGCTCCTGTTATCGGAGGCTCTTATGCAGCAGGACAAAATGCTCCGCATGAAAATGCGGCAGGCGGTCAGACGGGAACAAGTGCCGGCAAAAAGGATACTGTCGGCGGAGCCCTAAATACAATATCAAATGTGCTGGATATATTTTCATAGTACGATATAGTGTATTTATAATATGCATATCGGCAGAAAGGCGGTCAGATTATGGAGGCTGTAAAAACCTGCGAGCTTACAAAATATTACGGTAAATCCCGCGGAATAAAAAGTGTCAATCTTGCGGTAAATGAAGGAGATTTCTTTGGATTTATCGGTCCTAACGGTGCGGGAAAAAGCACTACCATAAGAACCATTCTGGGACTTATCGCACCGAGCGGCGGAAGTGCCACGGTGTTTGGCAGGGACATTGTAACGGACCATGAACGTGTTATGAAGGACATCGGATATATGCCTTCTGAAGCTATGTTTTACGGTGGTATGCGCGTCGGCGATATTATACGTTTTTCGGCAGATATGCGTGGCAAAAAATGTGAAGACGAGGCGAAACGTCTGTGTGACAGGCTGCAGCTTGATGTAAAGAAAAAGGTAAACGAGTTGTCCCTCGGCAACCGCAAAAAAGTGTCAATAGTGTGTGCCATGCAGCATAAACCGCCGCTCTACATACTGGACGAACCGACCTCGGGGCTTGACCCTCTTATGCAGCGTGAATTCTACGCAATACTGTCGGAGCGAAACAAAGAGGGTGCTACCATATTTT
>CAMEJP010000038.1 GCA_945920185.1 uncultured Eubacterium sp.
TGCATTTTCCGTAGTCGTGACATATTTTTCATCAGGCAGGATGGCAGAGGCTGCCGAAGAACTTGCCGGAGAAAGCGTACAGACCGGAGCACAGAGCATTCAGGCACTTCCCGTCATAACCAAAATAGTTGCTTTGGTTATGTACGGAGGTATGGCGGTTATGGGATTTGCACTGGCGTGTACAATGCTGTATGTAATCGCTTATGTCAATGACAGACAGGGACATTTGAAATCCATATTCAGGAAGGGAAGCGACAATCCTTATTCGGACGGACAGGAAAAGAAACGTATGGTAAATGTATTGTTCTTTGTACCTGTAGTGCTTGGATTGGGATATATGATATTTACGGAATATTTTGTGTAAGAATAACGGATAAAAAGAATTGTTTATTTTTGTGTGTACCCTCTTTAACGGTTGACCCGCTAAGGAGGGTACATATTATTTTGCGGGCAGCTATTTAATTTCTCCTGCTAATTCAATAGACTTTAAAGCCTGATTTACGTTTTTTAAGACTTTAAAGTCAATAATTATGGCAAAAAAATATAATGGCAGTGAAATGTGAAAAAATAAAAAAGTGCTGCGTCACTAAAATGTGACACGGCACTTTGAAATATTGACTGTTATTTTCCTGTATGACAAACTGATGTTATAAATATGAGAAATATTTATAAATATACATCAAAATTCTTGCCGAGATTAGGTGTGACAGAGGCTTCAAGCATTTTCTGGAGATTGTCTGCGTTTACCTCCATCTGTTCCTTGGCTTTGCTCATAAGAGCTATATTGATGTCACCCATAAGCGTATTTGTCTGGTAGTCGGTAGATAAAGCTAATATATCCATTCTCTCACGTCCTTTCCGTTACATTAATAATACCATATTGTGACAAAAAATACAATATATCAGTTGACAAAAGTTTTTTGGTTTAGTAATATAATAATTGATATTGTTATGCAAAAAGCATGAATGGAGGCAATAAGATGAAAGTTTGTGAAAAATGTGGAGCACAGCTTGAGGATAATGCACAGTTTTGTGTAAGCTGTGGAACAAAGGTGGGAGAAGCAACACCAAAGCAGGCTGAACCGGTAGCACCTAAGGCATCACCGTTTGCGGCTAAGAAGAATGATGCAGGAAAGGGTTCACCTAACAAGGCGGCTTTAATCGGCATTATAGCAGCAGCTGCCGTTGTAGTGGTACTTTTGATAGTACTTATCGTTAATGTGGCAGGCGGATACAAGAAGCCTATAAAGAAGTATTTCGCAGCGTTGAATGCAGCACAGAAGGATGCGAAGACATATGTACTTCCGGCTGAATATGCACAGGAAGCAACTAAGATTACATATTCAATAGAAGATAAAGAAAAGATTTCAAAGAGCAAACTTGAAGACTTAGCAGATATATTTGACGATAACTATGATAAGGAATATAAGTTCTCAAAGGGTTATGTCGTTGAAGTTGATGTTGAGTACGAGTACAGCAAGGACTCTGATAAAAAGGACGGCAAAGGCACAATGTACTTTATCGTTGTAAGAAAAGGCATGAAGTGGTATGTATATGATACAACTTCAAATACAAGCAAGGATATTGACGAATATATTAAGTATTATATTGAAAGCCGTCAGTAATCAGCATATGATTTATTAGCTGCCACCTCTTGGTGGCAGTTTTTTTACGCATAAAATGGAAGTATTGGACAAGTTATGCCAGTTTTTTGCCTGTTTGCAATGCTATAAAAGCTAAAAAGCCTTGAAAAAAGGCATTATTTGGAAGTAAAACAGGTGAAGTTTAGTGAAAATAGACAAAATGGCAAAACATTATTTGTGGAATTAGTTTATTGTATTTTGAGGCGCATTATTGTATTATAATTAAAGACATTCGTAGATACATATTATCTACATCTAATTATTAGGAGGAAAGTTAAATGGCAAGTTTATCACTTCAAAATGTACGTAAGGTATATCCTAACGGTTTCGTTGCAGTAAACGATTTTAATCTTGAAATTGCAGACCAGGAATTTATTATTTTCGTAGGCCCTTCAGGTTGTGGTAAGTCTACAACACTTCGTATGATAGCAGGTCTTGAGGATATCAGCTCAGGTGAGTTATGGATTGGAGATAAGTTAGTAAATGAAGTAGAACCAAAGGATAGAGATATTGCGATGGTATTCCAGAACTACGCTTTGTATCCTCATATGACAGTATATGAGAACATGGCATTCGGTCTTAAACTTAGAAAAGTTCCAAAGGCAGAGATTGACAAGTTAGTTCATGAGGCAGCTAAGATTCTTGGTATCGAAGCTCTCCTTGACAGAAAGCCAAAGGCTTTGTCAGGTGGTCAGAGACAGCGTGTTGCCATGGGTCGTGCTATTGTTCGTAATCCTAAGGTATTCCTTATGGATGAGCCTCTTTCAAACCTTGATGCTAAGTTGAGAGTTCAGATGAGAATTGAGATTTCAAAGCTTCATCAGAGACTTCAGACAACTATTATCTATGTTACTCATGACCAGACAGAGGCTATGACACTTGGTACAAGAATCGTAGTATTAAAGGATGGCGTTATCCAGCAGGTAGATACACCACAGAACCTTTACAATAAGCCGGAGAACTTATTCGTTGCAGGTTTCATCGGTTCTCCACAGATGAACTTAGTAGATGCTTCTATCCAGCAGGTAGAGTCAGATGTTATGTTAGTATTCGGCGAGAACTTAATCAAGCTTCCTGAGAACAAGGCTAAGAAGCTTATCGAAGGCGGATATGTTGGAAAGACAGTTGTTATGGGTATTCGTCCAGAAGATTTACATGATGAGCAGGCATTTATCGCTAACTCACAGGGCAGCGTAATCGAGGCTACTATCAGAGTATACGAGTTGCTTGGTGCAGAAGTTTACCTTTATTTTGATGTTGCTGCTACTAACTGTACAGCTAGAGTTAATCCTCGTACAACAGCTCGTCCGGGTGATACAATCAAGTTAGCTCTGGATATGTCTAAGTTACATATCTTTGATAAGGATACACAGAAGTGCATCTGCCACTAATTTGGTAAATAATTGGATATTTTGTGAAAAATGTGAGAAAAAGCATAAATTTGTGCTTTTTCTCTTTTTTTTTTGAAGGAAATGCGTTAAAATGTATACAGGTCATATACGAAAGGAAGAGATAGAATGAAATCTAACCAAATACTTCAAAACACAATTGAAGGTTTAAAAGCAATCACCAGAGTTGAATTATGTATAGTAGATACCGACGGCAAGTCTTTGGCCACCACTTTTAAAGATACAGACAATTATGAAACAACAGTTGTTACATTTGTTGATTCTGAAGCTGACAGCCAGGTTATATCAGGAAGCCAGTTCTTTAAGATATTTGATGAGCAGCATCTTGAGTATGTCCTTATAGCTAAGGGCACAAGTGATGATGTGTATATGATCGGTAAGATGGCAGTTTTCCAGATACAAAGTCTCCTTGTGGCATACAAGGAAAGGTTTGATAAGGATAATTTTATCAAGAATCTGCTCCTTGACAATCTTTTGAGAGTTGATATATATACAAGGGCTAAGAAACTTCATATTGATACAGAGGTAAGAAGAGTGGTTTATATTATAGAAACCAACAGTGAAAAGGATAGCGCCCTTGAAACCGTGAAAACGCTTTTTGCCTCAAAAACAAGGGATTTTGTGACAGCAGTTGACGAAAAGAACATTATACTTGTCAAAGAGGTCAAACCAAATGAAACCTTTGAGGAGATTGAAAAGGTTGCAAACACTGTGCTTGATATGATTAATTCGGAAGCTATGAGTAAACAGGTACATATAGCTTATGGTACGGTTGTAAATGATATCCGCGAAGTTTCAAAGTCATACAAGGAGGCAAAGCTGGCCCTTGATGTAGGTAAGATATTTTACAGCGATAAGTGCATAGTGGGATACAGTAATCTCGGTATAGGAAGACTTATATATCAGCTTCCTCTTCCTCTTTGCCAGATGTTTATCAAAGAGATATTTGAGGGCACATCACCTGATGAATTGGATGATGAAACACTCAGCACCATAAACAAATTTTTTGAAAACAGCCTTAATGTCTCAGAGACATCAAGACAGTTATATATTCACAGAAATACTCTCGTATACAGACTGGACAAGCTCCAAAAGACAACAGGTCTTGATTTGAGAGTGTTTGATGATGCGATTACCTTTAAGATAGCTTTGATGGTAGTTAAGTATATGAAATATATGGACGCAGATAACATATAAAATTAAAATACAGAACATAAGTGACTTAGATTGGAGAAAACAGTGATAGTACTTGAAAATGTAAGCAAGGCATATTCTAACGGCTCTCCGGCTCTCAACAATGTCAGTCTGAACATTTCAAAGGGAGAGTTTGTATTTATAGTGGGTAATAGCGGTTCGGGTAAATCGACCCTCATAAAGCTGCTGCTTCGAGAGCTTACGCCTACAAACGGAAAAATATATGTAAACGACAGATACCTGAATAAAATAAGCAGAAGAAAACTTCCTATGTTAAGACGTGACATAGGCGTTGTATTTCAGGATTTCAGACTACTGCCTGACAGAAATGTATACGACAATATTGCATTCGCCCAAAAGGTTGTAGAGGCACCTGTAAAGCAGACGCGTGCAAAGGTTTTGTCAATGCTTTCTCTGGTAGGACTTCTTGACAAATATAAGTCTTTTCCGAATGAACTTTCCGGAGGAGAACAGCAGAGAGTTGCCATAGCCAGAGCTTTGGTTAATAACCCTGCTATTTTGTTGTGCGATGAGCCGACCGGTAATCTGGACCCTGAAAATACATGGGAGATTATGAAGGTTCTTGAAGAAGCCAACAGGCGAGGCACGACAGTGCTTGTGGTTACACATAACCACGAAATTGTACATGCCATGCATAAACGTGTAATAACTATGAGTAATGGCAATATAGTAGATGATATAAACAGAGGCGGTAACTTATATGAAAATTAGGTCATGGGGATACAATATCAAACAGGGATTGAAAAGTATATTCAGAAACAGATTATTTTCATTGGCATCCATAGCCACCATGACAGCCTGTCTGTTTTTGTTTGGACTGTTTTATGCTTTGTCGGTAAATCTCAATCATATTGTATCCGAAACGGAAAAATCCATATGTATAACAGTCTTTTTTGACAATGATATATCCAATATAAGAATTAAGGATATAGGAAGAGAAATAACGGCGCGGAGTGAGGTATATTATATAGAATATACGTCGCCTGAAGAAGCATGGGAAAAGTGGGAAAAAGAACACTTTGTAGGTTATGAGGAACTGATTGAAGGTTTTAAGGATGACAACCCATTGGCAAATTCCGCTTCATATGATATTTATCTCAATGATATAACGAAACAGGATGATATGGTGGCGTATCTTAAAACCATTGACGGCATACGTTCAGTAAACAGTTCAAAGGCTGCTGCGGAAACACTTATAGTTATAGCAAAGGTAGTAGGTATAGTGTCCATGCGATATTCCTTATAAGCAATACAATAGCAATGGGAGTTACTGTCAGAAAAGATGAAATTTCCATTATGAAACTCATTGGTGCCACGGATATATTCGTCAAGGCTCCGTTTGTGGTAGAGGGCGTAGTCATAGGTCTTATAGGCTCTGTGATACCTTTGGTTGCAGTATATGGAGCGTATGACTATGCTTTGGAATATTTGCTTGAAAAGAATTCTATAATATTAGGAAGCATGACTTTAATTCCTGCAAAGGAAATATTTGCCGTGCTGATTCCGGTAACTTTGATTATAGGTGTGGGAATAGGTTTCCTTGGCAGCTATTTCACGCTTAGAAGGCACATTAAAGTCTGAAGAAAGGAAGATTGATTTGCGAAAGAGATTTTATAAGATACTGGCATTGCTGTTAGTGATTGTTATAGTTGTTCCCGTACTGGGAAAAGGCAGCGTTGTAAGAGCAGAGGTAACGGATTCCGATGTAAATAACGCCAAAAAAGAGCAGGAAGAGATTGAAAAAAAGCTGAACGAGGCAAAGGCAAATCTTGAAAAGATAAATGCCTCAAAAAGTGACCTGCAAGGCTATATCAAAAAGCTTGATGAGCAGCTTGAAACCATCAATGCCAATATTTACAGCCTTTCAATTAAAATGGAAGAAAAAGAGGATCAAATCAAGGCAACTGAGGAAGATCTGGAAGAAGCAAAACAGGACAAGGAAGAACAGTATGCAGCCATGAAGCTCAGAATACAGTATATGTATGAAACCGGGCAGACTACATATCTGGAGGCTTTTCTTGCCTCAGAAAGCATATCTGATTTGCTTAAACGGACAGAGTATGTTAAGAGTATAACTGAATACGATAAAAAAATGATGGATAAACTTGTAGATACAATGAATACAATTCAGGACGAAAGGCTTAAGGCTGAGTATACGGAACTTGAAAATCTGCAGGTTGAACAAAAGGCAGAGCTTGCTGCCGCAGAATATCTGTATTCACAAAAACAGGCAGAATTGAAGGAACTTCAGGCAAAGGCAGAAGAGGCTGAAAAGCTTGAAAAAGAAATGGAAGCAGCAAGAGAAGAGGCTGACAAAAAAGTTCAGCAGCTTATTGCACAGAAGCAGGCACAGGAGGCAGCTAAGAACGATGAAATTCTGAAGAATCTTGCAACTAAAACTTTTCTTGGATGGCCACTGCCGCTTTCAAACAGAACCATAACGGAGCTGTTCGGACCGAGAATCCATCCGATTACGGGACAATATCAAAGCCGTCATAACGGAATTGACATTTCTGCAAAGACAGGAACACCTGTATATGCAGCAGCGGACGGAACAGTACTTGTGTCGCAGTATAACTGGTCATACGGTTATTATGTCGTATTGTACCATGAAGGCGGCGTAAGTACATTGTATGCACATTCTTCAAAACTTCTGGTATCAGTAGGTCAGGAAGTCAAAAAGGGCGATGTCATTATGCTTGTAGGCAGTACGGGTCAGTCAACCGGACCACATCTTCATTATGAAGTGTGGGTAAACGGTGAAAAGACCAATCCGCTTAATTATTATAACACGGAGGGATTGTCTTACAGACTTGATTAGCAGGAAGGAAATTAAATGCAAAATAAAACGAAATTTTTCACAGGCTTTTTTGTAGGCTTTATAATAGCCGTATTTCTTTCGGTCGGTGCAAATGTCATAGTTACACAGCATTTGATTAACAGGCAGGGAAAAAAGACCGAAGAAGCGGTACAATCAAATGATACTAAGACAAAGTTAGAATATATAGGAAGTATAATATCACAGCTTTATCTTGAAGATTATGACAATGAAGATTTGATACAGGGAGCCTATAAAGGACTGGTGTCATCACTTGGAGATCCGTATTCGGTATATTATACCGAGCAGGAGTACAAGGATTTGATGGAAAATTCCTCAGGCGTATATTGCGGAATCGGCGTTCAGGTTTCACAGAATATGCAAAACGGCATAATCACTGTATCCAAGGTATTTAAAGACTGTCCCGGTGAGGAAGCAGGAATGCTGCCGGGAGATGTTATATATGAAGTTGCGGGAACATCGGTTACGGGTATGGAGCTTACAAATGCCGTAGCTCTCATAAAGGGTACTGAAGGTACTTATGTAGAGATAGTTGTATTCCGTGAAAGCATCAATGACTATGTTACCCTGAACGTGGAAAGACGAAAGGTTGAGCAGCCTACGGTAGAGTATGAAATGCTTTCAGACAATATAGGCTATATACTTTTATCAGGCTTTGAGGAGGTCACTGCAAAGCAGTTTAAAAATGCAGTTGACTCTTTAATGTCAGATGGAGCGAAAGGCATTGTGGTGGATGTGAGAGATAATCCGGGCGGACTGCTCTCGTCGGTAAATGACATACTCAGATACATTCTTCCAAAGGGTACAATGGTATATACCATAGATAAAAACGGCAAGAAAGTAACTTATGACTGCGACGGAAGTCACGAGCTTGACATTCCCATGGCAGTTATCACAAACGGCAACAGTGCAAGTGCAGCAGAGATATTCTCAGGCGCCCTCAAAGACTACAATAAAGCGACGCTTGTAGGGACAACAACTTTCGGAAAGGGAATTGTTCAATCCGTAATTCCTTTAAGTGACGGAAGTGCAGTAAAGCTTACCGTGTCTAAGTATTACACGCCAAACGGTGTAAATATCCATGGAACCGGAATAGCACCTGATGTGGAGGTGGAGCTTGACGAAGAGCTAAAATATTCGGTAAGCATTCCGCATGATAAGGATAATCAGCTTCAAAAGGCATTGGAAGTCTTAAAGAGCAAGATGAATTAGAAAATGTGATTTTACCCCCTCTTAGTGTTGAAAATACGTAGGAGGGGGTATTAATGTATAATGGCGGTAAAGTAAGTTGGTTTCGACTGCAGAATCAGAACAAAAGTTCGATAATATCTGTACATATGCAAAAATATGTGTTATAATATCTAATATCATATTGTTGCATAATGAAGGTCATTAAGGAGGTAAAGCAGGTATGGCAGAATTTAAATTGCATTCGGAATACGAACCGACAGGAGATCAGCCACAGGCTATAGAGGCTCTTGTCAAAGGTTTTGAGGAGGGCGATCAGTTTCAGACGCTTCTCGGAGTTACCGGTTCAGGTAAGACTTTTACCATGGCAAATGTGATTGAAAGACTCAAAAAGCCCACACTTATCATAGCTCACAATAAGACTCTTGCCGCACAGCTTTACAGCGAGATGAAAGAATTTTTTCCTGAAAATGCGGTAGAATATTTTGTATCCTATTATGATTATTACCAGCCCGAGGCATATGTACCATCCACAGACACATATATAGCCAAGGATTCTTCCATAAATGACGAGATAGATAAGCTGCGCCATTCGGCAACGGCGGCACTGTCTGAGCGGGATGACGTTATCATAGTGGCAAGCGTATCCTGTATATACGGACTCGGAGCACCCATAGATTACAAGAAAATGGTTATTTCCTTAAGACCGGGTATGGAAAAAGACAGGGATGAGGTCATCAGAAAGCTCATAGACATACAGTATGACAGGAATGATATGGATTTTAAGCGAGGAACCTTCAGAGTGCGGGGAGATGTCCTGGAGGTATTTCCGGCATACTCAGATTCCGTGGCGTACAGGATAGAATTTTTCGGAGATGAGGTTGACAGGATTTCCGAGATAGACACCCTGACAGGTGAGATAAAGGCTATACTCGAGCATGTAGCTATTTTTCCTGCCTCCCACTATGTCGTGGAGAAGGATAAGATGGAGAAAGCCATAAAAAATATAGAGGCAGAACTTGAAGAGCGTGTCAGATATTTTAAGAGCGAGGACAAGCTGATTGAAGCTCAACGAATTGCAGAACGGACCAATTTTGACATAGAGATGATGAGAGAAACGGGATTTTGTTCGGGAATAGAGAACTATTCAAGACATTTGTCGGGGCTTGAGGCAGGTATGCCTCCTTACACTCTTATGGATTATTTCCCGGATGATTTTCTGATTATAGTTGACGAGTCCCATATAACCATACCGCAGGTGCGTGGAATGTATGCGGGAGACCAGTCGAGAAAGACCACGCTGGTGGATTACGGCTTTAGACTTCCGTCGGCAAAGGACAACAGACCGTTGGAATTTGGTGAGTTTGAATCAAAAATAAGCCAGATGCTTTTTGTGTCGGCTACGCCTTCGGTATATGAAGCAGAACACGAGCTTAACAGGGTGGAGCAGATTATAAGACCGACAGGACTTCTTGACCCGGTTATAAGCGTAAGACCGATAAAAGGTCAGATAGATGATTTGGTGTCGGAGGTAAATAAGGAAATCGCAGGGCACAATAAGGTGCTTATCACCACACTTACCAAGCGAATGGCGGAGGATTTGACGGATTATATGAAGGAGCTTGGCATCAGGGTAAAATATCTTCACTCGGATGTGGACACACTGGAACGTGCCGAGATAATCCGTGACATGCGAATGGATGTGTTTGACGTTTTAGTGGGAATTAACCTTCTTCGAGAGGGACTTGATATACCTGAGATTACTCTTGTGGCGATACTTGATGCCGATAAGGAGGGCTTCCTTCGTTCGGAAACCTCACTTATTCAGACAGTGGGACGTGCCGCCCGAAACAGCGAGGGACATGTCATAATGTATGCCGACAATGTGACTGATTCTATGAGAAATGCCATAGATGAGACCAACAGACGTAGGAAGATACAGGAGGAATACAACAAGGAGCACGGAATTACTCCGACTACCATCAAAAAGGCGGTAAGAGAGCTTATCCAGATATCAAGAAAGGCTGAAGATATGGATAGGGATGTCACAAAGGATATAGAGTCAATGAGCGATGATGAGCTTGATAAACTCTCTAAGCTTATTTCTAAGAAAATGCATAAGGCAGCGGCAGAGCTTAATTTTGAGGAAGCTGCCGTACTTCGTGATAAGCTGACGGAGATCAAAAAGATTTTAAACAGCAGATAGCAAGATTTCGGAATGTGAGGAAAATATGGCAAAGACAGATTACAAAAAATATATAAAGATTAGAGGTGCGGCAGAACATAATCTCAAGAATATTGACGTGGATATACCGAGAGATTCATTTGTGGTACTTACGGGCCTCAGCGGTTCGGGAAAAAGTTCGCTTGCATTTGACACAATTTATGCAGAGGGACAGAGAAGGTATATGGAGTCATTATCTTCGTATGCAAGACAATTTCTCGGACAAATGGAAAAACCAAATGTAGAGTCTATAGAAGGCTTATCACCTGCCATATCCATAGACCAGAAATCAACCAACAGAAATCCCCGTTCTACGGTGGGAACCGTTACTGAAATTTACGATTATTTCAGACTTCTCTATGCAAGAATAGGCATACCTCATTGCCCGAATTGCGGCAAAGAGATTAAGAAGCAGACTGTCGATCAGATGGTGGATGCCATTCTTAAACTTCCGCAGGGTACTAAGCTGCAGCTTCTTGCACCTGTGGTAAGAGGAAGAAAGGGTGAACATGCAAAGGTTATAGACAGTGCCAGAAAGAGCGGTTATGTCCGTATAAGAATTGACGGAAACGTGTATGAGCTTTCGGAAGACATAAAACTGGATAAAAATATTAAGCACAATATAGAAGTCGTGGTAGACAGAATATCTGTTAAAGAAGGTATAGAAAAGAGACTTACCGATTCCATTGAAACCATATTAAAACTTGCAGAAGGACTTATGATAGTGGATGTCGTCGGCAAAGAACCTATGAATTTCAGCCAGAGCTTTTCGTGTCCTGACTGCGGCATAAGCATTGATGAGGTAGAACCGAGGAGCTTCTCTTTTAACAATCCGTTTGGTGCGTGTCCAGTGTGTTACGGTCTCGGATACAAAATGGAATTTGATGCGGCTCTTATGATACCGGATGAAAGCTTAAGTATAATGGATGGTGCCATAAAGGCTATGGGCTGGCAGTCGGCAAATGATACGAAAAGCTTTACCTATGCCATACTTTCGGCACTGGCAGAACATTACAAATTCAGCCTTGATACGCCGTTTTGCGAGTACCCTGAAAATATACGAAAAATTATCATAGACGGTACGGATGGCGAGGCTGTCAAAGTCCAATATAAGGGACAGAGAGGCGTCGGAGTATATGATATAGTATTTGAAGGCCTTGTTAAAAATGTTGCAAAGCGTTACAGGGAAACATCTTCAGAGACCATGAAGCGTGAGTATGAAGAATTTATGCGAATAACACCATGTACGGAGTGTAAGGGTCAGAGATTAAAGAAAGAATCCCTTGCCGTTACGGTGGCAGATAAGAATATATATGAAGTTACCTCTATGTCGGTTCTACAGCTCAAGGAATTTCTTGATGATATGAAACTGACGCAAAGACAGCAATTTATCGGAGAAGAGATATTAAAGGAAATAAGAGCAAGGATAAAGTTTCTTGTGGATGTGGGTCTTGACTATCTCAATCTTTCACGTGCAACAGCCACGCTCTCCGGAGGTGAGGCTCAGAGAATAAGGCTTGCCACACAGATAGGCTCCGGTCTTGTAGGCGTTATCTATATTTTGGATGAGCCAAGCATAGGCCTTCACCAGCGTGATAATGACAAGCTTCTTAATACATTGATTCATCTTCGAGACCTTGGCAATTCCCTGATAGTTGTCGAGCATGATGAAGATACCATGATGGCTGCGGATTATATAGTGGATATAGGTCCGGGGGGAGGTTCTCACGGCGGAGAAGTAGTAGCCACAGGTACGGCAAAGGAGATTATGAAGAACAAAAAATCCCTCACGGGAGATTATCTAAGCAGGAGAAAATTCATTCCCGTACCGTCAAAGAGAATGAAACCTTCGGGATACCTGAAGGTTAAGGGAGCCGCGGAAAATAACCTGAAAAATATAGATGTGGATATACCGTTAGGCATAATGACATGCGTGACTGGCGTTTCGGGTTCGGGAAAAAGCTCACTTGTCAATGAGATAGTATATAAGCGTCTTGCAAGAGATTTGAACAGAGCAAGAACCATACCGGGAAAACACAAGGCTATGGAAGGCATAGAGCAGCTTGACAAGGTTATAAACATAGACCAGTCGCCGATAGGAAGGACGCCGCGCTCAAATCCTGCCACATATACAGGCGTGTTTGACCAGATAAGGGATTTGTTTGCCTCTACGACAGACGCAAAGGAGAGGGGCTACAACAAAGGAAGATTCAGCTTTAACGTAAAAGGCGGAAGATGCGAGGCGTGCAGCGGAGACGGTATTATCAAGATAGAGATGCATTTCCTCCCTGACGTGTACGTCCCATGCGAAGTTTGCCACGGAAAGCGTTACAACCGTGAAACACTTGAAGTAAAGTACAAGGGAAAAAGCATATTTGATGTTCTTGATATGACAGTGGAGGAGGCTGTAAAGTTCTTTGAAAATGTTCCAAGCATAAGGCGAAAGATAGAGACCCTGAATGACGTAGGATTGTCATACATCAAGCTCGGACAGCCTTCCACAGAGCTTTCCGGCGGTGAGGCACAGCGTATCAAGCTTGCCACGGAGCTTAGCAAAAAAAGTACGGGAAAGACAATATACATTCTTGATGAGCCTACTACGGGTCTTCATTTTGCTGATGTGCATAAGCTCGTTGATATATTAAAACGCCTTACGGACGGCGGAAATACGGTGCTTGTGATAGAGCATAATCTTGATGTCATAAAGACTGCGGATTATATCATAGATATAGGACCTGAAGGCGGCGACAGAGGAGGATGCGTTATAGCCAAGGGTACACCTGAGGAGGTGGCAGCCAACCCTGTGTCATATACCGGAAAATATATAAAAAAATATTTGGAATGATATTTGCTGTGTTAGCGTTTCGGAATGTGAGGTAACAATGAAAGAAGAAATTAAATTACTGATTGACAGTTTGAACAGTGTACTGGTGGGTAAGGAAGAAAAGGTAAAACTGGCAGTGACTACGCTTCTTGCAGAGGGACATCTTCTGATAGAGGATGTCCCGGGAGTGGGAAAAACCACACTGGCAAAGGGACTTGCAAGGTGTATCGACGCTTCGTTCGGAAGGATACAGTTTACACCTGATACTCTGCCGAGCGATGTGACAGGCATATCGATATACAATATGAGTACGGGCAGCTTCAAATATGAGAAGGGTCCCATACTTAACAATATAGTTCTGGCGGACGAGATTAACAGAACCTCTCCGAAGACGCAGGCAAGCCTTTTGGAGGCGATGGAGGAGAAGCAGATAAGCGTGGACGGAAAAATGTTTGTGATAGAGAAACCGTTTATGGTTATTGCAACTCAGAATCCGGTGGAATTTTTGGGAACATATAATCTTCCCGAGGCACAGTTAGACAGATTTATGATGCGTATTTCCTTGGGATATCCCGACAAGGAACAGGAAAAGAAGCTGGCTGTTATGAATATTAAGAATACGGCAGATATAGGTAAGGTTATCACGAAAGAACAGCTTCTTGAGGCTGTTGCGGAAGTGAAAAACGTGCGTGTGCATGATGACATAGTTGCCTATGTGGTAAATATCACAGACGCTACAAGAAACAATGAAAACATAAGTCTGGGAGCCAGTCCGCGTGCAACCATAGCCCTACTCAGCGCGGCAAGAGCGAAGGCGTATATAGAGGGCAGAGGTTTTGTGACACCTGATGACATAAAGGAACTTTTGCTTCCTGTGCTTTCTCATCGTATTATGCTTTCAGTGGAGGCTAAGATGAAAAAGGTAACCGTGGATGAAGTACTTCGCTCCTGCATAAGAGATATTAACGTACCTATAGTTAAGGCATAGTGAAAGGGTAATTGAGTGAAAAAAAGAATATATGTTGTGCTTTTTATAATCCTGCTTAGCCTTATACTTATATCCGTAAGAGGCGGTAAGGCAAGCTATTGCGTATTCTATGCCGCCGTGATTATCCCGCTTATGAGTCTTGTATATCTTATACGCGTATATTTGAAATTTAAACTGTACCAGAGCATAGATAACAAGACGGTTGTAAAGGGCGACAGAGTCAACTATACATTTGATATATCAAACGAAGACATAATTACATATACAAGCATAAAGGTAGAGTTTGAGACGGATAAGACGGTAATTGATGATTTTGATACCGATAAGGTATATTCGCTTTTACCGGGGCAGAAGGTGTCACATCATACCACGCTTTATTGCAAATATTGCGGACAGTATGATATAGGCATTAAATATGCAAGTATCAGGGATTACCTTAATTTGTTCCTGTTCCATTATAAAGTGGATACCATGATACGTGTAAAGGTTTTGCCAAGAATAATAACACTTGACAGACTTTCGCTGGCATTTGACGAATCTGATGATAAAGTAAACATAGGCACGCACGGCGGCGGGCAGAGGCTTGACAATCAGATGCGTAACTATATGCCGGGCGACAGTGCAAAAATGATACATTATAAGGCAAGCGCCAGGCAGAATAAGCTCTTTTCAAGGCAATATGCAGACGAACCAAAGAGAAGGGTAAGGGTGGTGCTTGATAATTATATAAAGTCTGATGATGAACTTACGGGAATAATAGTAAGGGATAAGCTTACGGAAGCGGTGCTTTCCATAGCACAGTATTACTACAGAAACAATGCAGGCGTTGATATTTTTTATGATGAGGATGGTTTAGTCTGCACAAGCGTGTATGACCAAAATACCTTCAATAAGTTTTATACAATATGCTCAGATGGCTTTAAGGTATCAAAAAGACCGTTTGAATATATGCTTGATACATTGTCGCCGGACGGCAGAAGCGATTATATAGTGCTGACGTCTAATCTGACCGACGGCACATTTGTAAAGTGTTGCAATTTAATCAGCACGGGTTCCAATGTAAATATATTGTATGTCGGTGATGATGACATAAGCGGATTATCAGGCATTAACCAATATATACGTCTGGTTAAGGCAGGGCTTAATGATGAGATTGAAGGAGTACTGACAATCTGAAGGAGCAGTTGATATATGTTAAAAAATGTCTACAAGGATAATGTATACGAATATATGCTTAATCTGTTGTGCTCTATGAGTATGACATTTTTGTTATGCTATCAGCTAGGCTTTAATGTGCCGGGCAGTGCCTTATTACTTATAAATGTGATTATGACACTGATTGTTTTATGTGTGCTCAAAAGATATACCAAGGTGTCAACATATATAATCGTTGCGCTGATAATCCTCTTATCCTTTGTGATTATAAACCATAGTATTAATATGGCGGAATACATTTCGTGGCTGTCAGATATTTTTGCAAATCAGTACAAAGCTGATGTGACGTATGAACTTCTTACTCTTTCGCTTTGCGCTTTTGTAATATTGTTTCCTTTATACTTTGCACTCAGATTTGTAATCATCCGCTACGCTGTGGTGGCAGTATTCGCGGGATATATGATATATGCCTGCATAACCGAAATAAGTATCAGTAAATTTGCCGTGATATCTATGGTAGTATATATGCTTCTTACGGTTACGGAGTATATGTGTTACAGAATGAAAGGGGACAGAACCGTGGCAAGGCAGATGACAAGCGGACTGGCACCTTTTATGCTGTGCGTATTTATTGTATTTTCAATACTTGTCTACCCTAATCACAGATACAGCTTGAGTATAGTTAAGGAGGCTTTTGTAAAGATTAAAGAAATCGGCTCTGAGATATACAATCGCATAAATCCTAAGGAAAAAGAAGAAAATACAGTGGTGGATTATGATATCAGCATAGGAGGCTACAGCGAGGACGGTAACGTAGAGGGCAATATAAAATATGATGACACAATCGCCCTTCTTCTTCGCTCCGAAAATGAAAATTATCGTGCAATATATCTTAAGGGAAATATTTCCAATTACTTTGACGGAGAAAAATGGACAACAACTAATAACACAAAGAAATCGTATGTGGAATATGAACTTGATACGGTAGAACTTCTTTATGCAATTCACAGGGCAGGGGAATGGGAAAATCTTTATGATTATGTCACTGAGGAAACGGTTATGATTACATATGTCGATATGCCCACAAACACAATATTTCTGCCGGATAAGACGCTCACTCTTGATATAAATGAAAAGAACAAATACACTTTAAGCTATAATCATCCTATGTTTCAGACTACGGCTTCAAAAGGGCGCGAATATATGGTTTCATATCTGCGCGTAAATCAAAATCTTCTCAAGGATATTATAGAAAAATGTGAAGGTTACACATATTCTTCCGATAACTCTGCCATTTACAGCCGGTATAAATATATGCTTGGAATTGAGCATGGCGATTTGAAACTCGGAAAGGTAAATCTTGAGGAAGTATTTTCCCAGAGGGCAGGAAGAATATATGAAGACTATATGAATACCGACTGTGTCAGCGACAGTGTGCGCGCACTTGCAGAGGAGATTACAAAGGACTGTGATACGGATTACAGGAAACTGAAAGCACTGGAGAGCTATTTAAGAAAATATACATATACTACCAATCCAAAGCCTGTACCGGAGGGAAAAGATTTTCTTGAATATTTTCTGTTTGAATCAAAAGAAGGATATTGCACATATTTTTCAACGGCATTTGCAATGATGTCAAGATGTATAGGCATTCCTTCAAGGTATGTTCAGGGCTTTGTGATGGACGGAAAGAGTCAGTTGTATCCGTACAATTCCGACTATAAGTATATGTATAATATTCCCGGCAAAAATGCTCACGCATGGGTGGAATGTTACATTGAGGGAGTGGGGTTTGTGCCATTTGAACCTACAAGCGGCTATGAGAGTTTGAGAAATGTTAACTGGGAGGCTGATGAAAGCGAGGATATACCGGAACTTATAATTGAAGAGATAATTCCCGAAAGTCAGGAAAAATCCGAAAAAGACTATTCAAAGGCAGGAATACTGCTTTTGCTTATAGTGGCGGCAATGTTTCTTCTGGCAATAACGGCAGTGGTATTGTTTGTTGTAATGCGTGTCGTTATGTACAATGCACGCTACAAAAAAGCGGATACGGATACAAAACTTGCTCTTGAAGAGACCATGATCTTTAATCTTGCCGCTCAGATTAACTGTGAAATAGAAGAGGGAGAAACATTTTCGGAATACATGAGACGTTTGGCAGGCGTCTACTCAGAACTTAGATATCAGCTTGTGGAGATAGCGGAAATATTTGACCGTGTTCACTATGATAATGCCTCAGTGACAGAGGAAGAACTTTCAAAATATACGGACCTTAGGATTTTCCTTACAAAAGAGGTAAAAGAAAATACAGGCAGATTGAAATATCTTTTCAGTACATATTGTAAAATATAGTCAAAATATGTTATGATATGCGTATCGGGTGCAAAATGATTATCGCATCGTGTAATGAATATTCAAACGGTATTGCTTTGTGGGGCATTGAGCCTTGTCGGAAGCTTCAGAATGGAGGAATTATGCAGAAAGAAATGGTAATTGTACTTGACTTTGGAGGACAGTACAATCAGCTTATTGCAAGACGTGTAAGAGAATGTAATGTATATTGTGAGGTTCATCCATACAACATGGACCTTGAGAAAATAAAGGCTATGAATCCAAAGGGAATCATATTTACCGGCGGACCGAACAGCGTATACGGAGATGATTCTCCAAGATGCGTAAAGGAAATGTTTGAGTTAGGCGTTCCTGTGCTCGGTATATGCTACGGTTCACAGCTTATGGCATATATGCTCGGCGGAAGCGTTTCTACCGCACCTGTAAGCGAGTATGGAAAGACAGAGGTTACGGTGGACAACTCATCACTTCTCTTTGAAGGTGTATCAGATAAGACTATCTGCTGGATGAGCCATACAGATTATATAGATAAGGCACCTGCAGATTTCAGGATAACAGCCCACACACCGGTGTGCCCTGTGGCAGCTATGGAGAATGCCGAAAAGAACTTTTATGCGGTTCAGTTCCACCCTGAGGTAATGCACACGGCAGAAGGTATGAAGATGCTTTCTAACTTTGTGTACAAGGTATGTAAATGCTCAGGAGACTGGAGAATGGATTCCTTTGTGGAAACTACCATAAATCAGATTCGCGAGAAGGTTGGAAACGGCAAAGTCCTCTGCGCCCTTTCAGGTGGCGTGGATTCATCTGTTGCAGCCGTTCTTCTTGCAAAGGCAGTAGGAAAGCAGCTTACCTGCGTATTCGTAGACCACGGCTTACTCCGTAAGAACGAGGGAGACGAGGTCGAGGCAGTATTTGGTCCAAACGGTCCATATTCCCTTAACTTCATCCGTGTAAATGCCGCAGACCGTTTTTATGCAAAGCTTGCCGGAGTTACCGAGCCGGAAGCAAAGAGAAAGATTATAGGCGAGGAATTTATCAGAGTATTTGAAGAGGAAGCAAAGAAAATCGGTGCGGTTGACTATCTCGTTCAGGGTACAATCTACCCTGATGTCATCGAGAGCGGTCTTGGCAAGTCAGCCGTAATAAAGAGCCATCACAATGTCGGCGGACTCCCTGACTATGTAGATTTCAAGGAAATCATCGAGCCTCTGCGACTTCTCTTCAAGGATGAGGTAAGGCGTGCAGGCCTGGAGCTTGGCATTCCTGAATACCTTGTATACAGACAGCCGTTCCCGGGTCCCGGACTTGGAATAAGAATAGTAGGCGAGGTCACAGCGGACAAGGTTCGCATCGTTCAGGAAGCAGACGCCATCTATCGTGAGGAAATCGCCAAAGCAGGCGTAGACAAAAATCTCGGTCAGTATTTCGCAGCCCTCACCAACATGCGTTCAGTAGGCGTTATGGGTGACGAGCGTACCTACGATTACGCCGTTGCGCTCCGCGCAGTAACCACCTCTGACTTCATGACCGCCGAATCTGCCCAGCTCCCATGGGATGTATTGTCCAAGGTAACGACACGAATAGTAAACGAAGTCAAGGGCGTAAACCGCGTCCTGTATGACTGCACGGGAAAACCCCCTGCAACGATAGAGTTTGAATAGTAGCCACTGTTAAAGGGCAAAGCAAATTAGCCTATAAGGGCAAAAATGTTTAGCCTCAACAAATGAATAAAAGAAAGTTAAATGACCTTGATTCTTAGCCTTTAAAGGGCTATCGTCAAGGTCATTTTTCATTCTATCATTCAGGTGTTTCGCCTTGTAAATACAGCGTTTCAGAGGTTATCGCTTATAGTGATATCTCTATAAATAACATGGATATATTAAGCTTAATCATAAGTAAACTGGCGTGCGAATGGCGGATGTCATGAATTCGTATCCGTTTTACACCGGTTTTCTTACAGCCTCTTTCCATCTCGTGAGAGAGAAAAGATTTTGTGATGGGAAAGAGCCTCTCGTTCGGAGCAAGCATATAGCGGGAATCCATATACTCCTGCAGTTCCTGACACAGGAAATCCGGAATCGGAACTTTCCGCTTACTCTTTCTTGTCTTTGGAGTAGTAATGATGTCCTCTCCGTGAAGATGCTGATAGGTTTTATTGATATCAATCTGTTTTACAATAAGGTCGATATCAGCTGCAGTCAGTGCCAGAAGTTCTCCTTCACGCATTTGAGATGGTTAGGGCTTATTTTGAAAAGATAGGTATGGATACAAGATTTCATTCTGTATATGAGGAATCAAAGCTTCTGACAGATTATTATGAGGAGCATAATGCAGAAGGATTTATCCAGGAGCGAACGGAACAGATAATGGAAAAGATGAATATGCTGGGTATTGATGCAGGGAAGATTTCAGAGTGCCCAGTGGATGTGTTATCTAAGGTTTTTGATTTTGGAGATATGGAGTATTTTGCCGGAATTAAGATGTTCAATCAAATACTTGATAAGTTGGGGGTCAATATGGCACATCAAGATCGATATGAATTGTTCGATAGGATATATCAGGAGAGGAAGCGAGAAAAGAAGCGGGTAAATAGTAGAACTTTAAGGTGATGTAGAGACTTTGTGGTGAGGAGTTGTTGTATTGAATTGAGAGTACGACAACTTTTCGCTTATTAATATGATACTGTTAAATTTGAAAAACATGTCTCTTAATGTTGTATATTTTTGTGTTACAGTAGCTTTTGAGGAGTCAAATAGTCATACTTAATATATTTATGTAGACAAACATAAAATATTATGCTATAATCAACATATGTCGGAAATGGAGGCGATAAAATGCCAAGACCACAAAGGCGTAGGAGAGTCTGTAGTGAACCGGAATATTCATGTTTTGAACCGGAAGGAGTTACAAATCCTGAAAGTGTGGTTCTTTCTGTTGATGAATATGAAGTGATAAGGCTTGTAGACTTTGAGAAACAAAATCATGAACAATGTGCGGCAGTTATGGATATTTCACGCACGACAGTCACAGAAATATATGAGAGAGCAAGATATAAAATTTCGGACTGTATTGTGAATGGGAAACAATTAGTGATATCCGGCGGAAATTATAGAATCTGTAGCGGAAAACATAAAGTTTGTTGTGAAAGACCATGCCGGAAATATGCAGAAAATTCAGAAAAAAATATATTAGCGAAGGGACAGAAAGATATGAAGATAGCAGTAACTTACGAAAATGGAGAAATTTTTCAGCACTTTGGACATACAGAACAGTTTAAGGTATATGAAGTAGAAAATGGTGAGATTGTAAAAGCAGAGGTAATGGATTCCAATGGAAGAGGTCATGGAGCACTGGCGGGTTTGCTTTCGGATTCAGGCATTGAGGTTCTGATTTGTGGTGGAATCGGAGGCGGAGCACAGATGGCTCTTGCGGAAGCTGGTATCAAGCTTTATGGTGGAGTGTCCGGTAATGCAGATGAAGCAGTTCTTGCTTTGATTAATGGAACACTTGGATATAATCCGGATGTACGTTGTGACCATCATGACCATGAGCATGGAGAAGGCGGACATACATGTGGTAGTCATGGTTGTGGAAATAACTGTCATTAATCTATGTTGATGCTGGATGGGATGAAGGATGGATATTAATGAACTAGTAAAGCAAATACCTTTTTGGAAAAATCTTTTGGATGACGAGAAAAAACAACTGTTAAGTGGTTCCGTTTTACGCATTTACAAAAAAGATTCCTATATTTATGGAATGACAGATGCATGCCTTGGAATGATTTATGTACAAAAAGGCTCTATCAGAGTTTATATCACAAATGAAGAAGGGCGAGAGATTACTTTGTTTCATATCGGAAACGGAGAATGTTGCATCATGTCAGCTTCCTGCGTGATTACAGGAATATCACTTGATGTACAGCTACTAGCAGAAGAAGAGACCGAGATTTTGGCAATTCATTCCGGCATGATTCAAAAACTGATGGATAGCAATATTTATGTGAGATGTTTTGCCTATGAACTTGCGACGAAAAGATTCTCTGACGTGGTATGGGTGATGCAGGAAATATTGTTTGCAAGATTTGATGTGAGAATGGCAAGATTTTTACTGTCTGTTTATGATAAAACCGGAGAAAAGAAGATTCAAATGACACAGGAAGCCATTGCAAAAGAAGTCAATTCAGCAAGAGAGGTAGTGGCGAGAATGTTGAAACAATTTGCATCAGATGAGCTAATAGAGCTTAACAGAGGTGCGATTCTTATAAAAGATT
>CAMEJP010000039.1 GCA_945920185.1 uncultured Eubacterium sp.
CACCCGAAGCTCCCGCCTCTCTTCATAACCTACTAGGCATCTCTTCATAACCTACTAGGCATCTCTTCGGGTAGCACCCGAAGCTCTCGCCTCTCTTCATAACCTACAAGGTATCTCTTCGGGTAGCACCCGAAGAGATGTAGGGCTGTCGCCCCGTCCCAATCAAAAAGGGTATGACTGCAAATGAATTTGCGTCATACCCTTTTTGATTGGGACATGCCTCGTAGCTTATGCATATTGACTCTTGTAAAGTTTGGCGTAGAAGCCGTCTTTTTCGAGGAGTTGCCGGTGGTTTCCCTGTTCTATTATGTTTCCGTTGTTCATTACGAGGATTACGTCTGCTTCCATTATAGTTGAGAGGCGGTGTGCTACTATAAAGCTGGTTCTGCCTTCCATAAGTTTTGCGAAAGCGTTTTGTATCTTGATTTCTGTTCGTGTATCTATCGATGAGGTTGCCTCATCGAGTATGAGCATAGGCGGTTTGCAAAGCATTACTCTTGTTATGCACAGGAGCTGTTTCTGTCCCTGTGAGAGATTTCCTCCGTCTTCGCCTATAACGGTGTCATATCCGTGAGGAAGTCTTTTTATGAAGCTGTGTGAGTGTGCGGCTTTGGCAGCGGCTATTACTTCTTCGTCGGTGGCATCGGGTTTTCCCATAACTATATTATCCCTTATTGTTCCGGAGGCGAGCCACGTTTCCTGAAGCACCATGCCGTAGCTGCTTCTCAAACTGTGTCTTGTCACATTTCTTATATCGTTGTCTTCTACTTTTATGCTTCCGCTGTTGACATCATAAAAACGCATCAAAAGATTTATAAGTGTTGTCTTGCCGCATCCGGTCGGTCCTACAATGGCAATCCTCTGTCCGGGCTTTACGGTAAGATTAAAGTTCTTTATGAGTTCCTTTTCAGGAGTATATGAAAAATCCACATTCTGCAGAGTGACATTTCCCGATACATCACAAAGCGTAACCGCATTTTCCGGTTCAGGAGCCTGTGGTTCTTCAGCTATAAGTTCAAATATTCTTGCCGCACAGGCAAGGGCATTCTGAAGCTCCGTAATTACGCCTGAAATTTCGTTAAACGGCTTTGTGTACTGATTTGCATAACTTAAAAAGCATGACAGTCCTCCGACGGTTATTCCGCCGCTTATTGCCAGAAATGCACCTGTAAGCGCAACTGCCGCATACACAACACTGTTTACAAATCGTGTACACGGATTTGTGAGCGATGAGAAAAATATGGCTCGCAGCGAATACTTCTGAAGGCGTTCGTTTATTTCATCAAACTGCTCCAAAGCCTCGTCTTCATGCCCGAATGCTTTCACTATCTTTTCATTTCCAATCATTTCTTCTATGAGGGAGGTCTGCTCGCCTCGCGTCACTGACTGAAGTCTGAACATTGAATATGTCTTCTTTGCTATGAAGTTTGCAACCAAAAGAGACAATGGCGTTACCAGAACTACGATAAGGGTAATTTTCACATTTATTGAAATCATAAACAACAGTGTTCCGAGTATTGTGACAATGCCCGTAAATGCCTGTGTAAATCCCATCAGAAGACCGTCAGCGAACTGGTCGACATCGGCTATAACCCTGCTCACAATATCACCGTAGGCATGGGCGTCAATATATTTGAGAGGGAGCTTCTCTATCTTGTCAAATGCTTCATTTCTTATATCCCTGACTACATTATAGGTTATTTTATTGTTTAAGGTATTCATTATCCACTGGAATATGGCTGTCAGTGCGACAAGTATCAATACAAGAATAATATTGTCCTTTATGCGGACAAAATTTACATCTCCTGCCTCCACTATATTGTCTATTGCATTACCGATGATGATAGGCACATAAAGAGTCATTGCCACTATTGCTACCGCAAGCACCAGAGTTATAATCATCGCTATTCTATATTTTTTGATATAATTCCATACCTGTTTTAACGCCTTCTTATTCATTTGCACCCACCTCCTTAGTGTTCTTTGAAAACTGAGAATTGTATATCTCGCGGTATACATCACACGTCTTAAGAAGTGTATCGTGATTTCCTATGGCAGACACTTTTCCGTCATCAAGCACAATTATCTGATTTGCATGCTGTATGGATGAAGCACGCTGCGACACGATAAATACCGTAGGCGAGTATGAAAGATTTTTGAGTGCGCCCCTGAGTCTGGCATCCGTGGCATAATCAAGTGCCGAAGAGCTGTCGTCAAGAATAAGAATATCGGGCTTCTTTACTATGGCACGCGCTATTGTAAGACGCTGCCTCTGACCTCCCGAAAGATTCTTTCCACCCTGTGCTATCACATAATCAAGACCTTCTGCCTTTCCGTCAACTATCTCTTTGCCCTGTGCCGTCTCAAGTGCTGCATTTATCTCGTCATCCGTGGCGTCAGACTTACCCCATTTCATATTTTCGCGTATTGTTCCCTTAAATAGCACCGCCTTCTGAGGTACTACTCCCACAGTTTTTTCGATTGCCTCCGCCGTATACTCGCGGACATTTACACCATTTACATATACATTTCCGGCAGTAGCGTCATAAAACCTCGGAATAAGGTTGACAAGGGAGCTTTTTCCTGAACCCGTGCCTCCGATTACACCGATAACCTCGCCTTTTTTTGCGGTAAATGTGATATCTGTGAGTGACTCCTCACCCGCATTTTTATAAGCAAGGCTTACATGGTCGAATCTGACAGCCTCATCCGTATCTGCCGGCTGAGTCCTGTCTCCGTACTCTATACTTGACTTTATCTCAAATATGCTCTGTATTCTGTTTCCGCATGCCACGGATTTTGTCACACTTACTATAAGATTGGCAAGTTTAATAAGCTCCACAAGTATCTGAGACATATAGTTGTAAAGTGCAACTACCGCACCCTGTGTGAGTATTCCTGCTTCTACCCTTATGGCTCCGACCCATATAAGCACCACTATGGAAATATTGATTATAACGTAAGTCAGCGGATTGAGAAGTGCCGATATTTTTCCTACATATTTCTGATTGGCAGTCAGGCTCTCATTTCTTGCTCTGAACTTTTCCGTCTCTTCCTCTTCTTTACAAAACGCCCTGATAACCCTTACTCCGGTAAGATTCTCCCTTGTGGTTAGAAGCACCTTGTCAAGGCTTGTCTGTACCTTTTTATACAGTGGAATGCTGATAAGCATAATGCCGAATATAACTATTGACAACAGCACTATCGCTGCGACAAATGTAAGGGCGGCCTGCACATCTATTGTAAATGCCATTATCATTGCGCCAAACACGACAAATGGCGAACGTAACAAAAGCCTCAGCACAAGATTTACTCCCGACTGCACCTGATTGACGTCACTTGTCATTCTCGTTATCATCGTGCTTGTACCAAGCGTATCTATCTCCGTGTATGAAAGACTTTGAATGTGCTTAAACAGTGCATGCTTTAACTTGGTTGCAAAGCCGACTGCTGCTTTTGCTGCAAAAAACTGTGCCGTAACCGACGATATAAGTCCGACAATTCCAAGCACAATCAGCACCACACACATCTTAAGCACATAGCTTCTGTCCCTGCCTGCAATACCCGTATCAATAATAGCCGCAATAATAAGCGGAACTATAAGTTCAAAAGACGCTTCCAACAGTTTAAAAAGCGGTCCCAGCACACTTTCCTTTTTGTAGTCCTTTAAATAAATAAGCAGTTTTTTCATAGTTTTCTCACATTCCGCCACCGACGGCTCATAATAGATTTCTAATGTACTATTTTATGATATTTGTGGGATTTTTTCAACTGCATTTTGCTGAAAGCTCAATTTATGATTTTTTAGTCATTTTTATCCCTTTCATCAGTTTACCCTGTTTCTTTTGAACTTTATAGTCAACAAATTGGCTACTAAAATAATAAAATCCAGAATATAAGCACCTATTTTTATAGTTGTTGGCATATCCATGATGTAAACTGCCAAAATTATTGCTATCATCACAATAAGTACAACAAATGTTTGTATAAATGCTCTTTTCAATCTAATCACCACCTGTCACTTAGTATTTTGCCGCCTTTTCCTCATTTGTAATAAAATAGTACATCTTACAACTTTACCTTTTCATATAAAGCCTCCTTTCTGTTGATTTAATTACCACTAATACATCCGTTTTCATTCAAGTTTGGTTAATTACATCTGTTGCATTGAAATCTTATAAGCAGCAAATTTATAATACAAAAAAACGGCTGCAATGAAAAAACATTGCAACCGAACTATCATAGTGAATTATATATATTCGTGAACTTCACACGAAATCCTCACCTTAGACTCCAAGTTTTGCGCCCTTACATTTCTGAAAGTTTGCCAAAATATGCTACCATCTGTTTTAAAGTTATCATATTCAAAACCGGAAGTCAAATATTTTTTGTAATTTTTTGTATTTTTTTTGTAAATCTATGTATTTTTTTAACTCTATGCCTTTAAAATCATAATGTCTTTCAGCCATCATTACAGCAGCTTCAGAACCACCTTAAGGATAAGGTTGTTATCGTATATAAACGAAGCTACTGCATTTCTGTTGATATCTTCAAACACGAACCTTGCAAATTCAGTGTTGCTGAAAATGTTAAGTCCGATAAAGAAAAGCCACACAAGAAGAAGACCCTCGGCTGCTCCGAGAACTGCTCCGCCAAGCTTATTTATACCATTGATTAGCGGCAGTTTGCTGATGAGATCTAAGGTGCTGATAATAATATTTATGCATACATAGACTATTATGAAAAGTACTACAAATACAAGGGCTGACACTATTATATTGGCTATGGAATACACGATGTAGTCATTTGCATTGTCTACATTTAACTGTGCATATTTCTTGACTGTGTTGCTGTCAAGAAGATAATTCTTTATCTCGTCAGGAACATTAAGTCTTTCGATTATGTCCTCAATGTTGCCCTCCTTAAATACGCCTTCTTTAACCAGCCTCTTTTCCGTTGAATCAAGCACGCTCTCATAGCTGTCGGTATTCTTTACCGCCTTTGTAACTATCGGCGACAACACACCTACTATTATCATGGTGGCTAAAAGTGCTATACATGAGAGCACCATTTTTACCATGCCCTTTTTGTACCCGCCGTAAAGCGAAGCAATGATTATTACTGCTATTCCACATAATGCTACCATAATTTTCCTCCATTCCGTAGCGTAGGTTCTACTTTAAAATAACCTGCTGTATTGTTTTTGTATTTACAAATACAAATCTGTCCTTGCCCGACATCCATACAATACTCTGAAGCGGTATGTCAAATTTGTACTCAAAGCGGGTACCGCCCATATAGTTTATCATCCTTGCCATACCCTGATTATACATCATAATATAGTCTTTCATAAAGCACATATTTACAAAATCTTCATCATACCTGTAAGTTAGGACGCGTTTTCCCTTGCCGTTGTACACTTCAAGAGTGTGTGCTTCCTTTCCGCTGTCGTTATTATGCACAAGACCGATATATCCGTTATCATATACCATTTGGGTAATCTCATAGGAAATGTCCGTCTTTTCATCAAGGCTTGGGTACTGCTCCATCGTGAAATAAAGAAGTGCATTGTCACCGACTGCCGTAAGTTTATTATCGCCTGTAAACATTACCTCCGGAATGACCGTATCGTCATACTCAAATTCGCCTACAAGAAATTCCACTTCATTTTTTCCGACCTCGGAAAAGTTATAAAATGCAAGTTTGGACTTAGGCTCTGTCTTATCAAGATACAGATATGACACACAAAGCTTTGTGCCATTTGGCGATACAGCTATATTAAGCGGATAGCCGTCTCCCTCTATAACCTTCTTGATGTCATAAATCATCTTTCCGTTTACGTCATACATTCTGACATAATTAATCTGACCGTCCTCAAGAGTTACGGCACAGGCACCGACGGCAGACACTTCTATCTCCGTTATGGCAAGCGCAGTATCAATGATATTCTTAAGACCCGTGGAATCCAGTATATATATCTGGCTTGAAGAAATATTTGCCACTCCGATATAGTCTCCGCACACCTTAACCTGAGGCTTTTTCATCTCATAGCTCTGCTGCCATACTATTTTGTTGTACGAGTCATAATATGTAATACCGTCATTGTCATACTTTAAAAAACCTGTCTTATACTTTAAAAATTTACTGTTGTCATTGTTCTCTTTGTCAAGTGATGAAAGCACCGTGTAATCGTCATAATGCTTCAGGTTCTTGTATATTATGATACCTGCCGTCACTGCCGCAATAAGCACCAGAACTGTCACGATAATGGTATTACGCTTTATCTTATACTTTTTTATTCTTTCGTCATAGCTTGGTTCCTGCAAGCTCACATCGTTCATATCAATATCCTGTTTCTTTTTCATAGCTACCCTTTCGCTATATATTTCCAACTTGTATAGTAATCATTTTTAATGCTGCTACATATGATTTTACCTTAATTTTCAATGTTTGTAAAGGCACGACATTCATTCTCCTCGTCGCCATGAGAACAAAGAGTTTCACTTTGTGAAACTCTCGCGCCGAGCGCGGTTGCGTAAACAACCACTTCATCTTCGTGCGAGTGTGCTTCCTTAGCGGAGCGCTTTTTTGTGTAATAGGAAATTTGAAGAACTTTCCTATTACACAAAAAATGACGGCACAGCCTGCTGCTGCACCGCCACCATATATTAACTGCTCCATTCTACTCATTTGGCAGCTTAAGGCTTTGTCCCAAGTATATTTTATTGGCGTCCTTTATGCCGTTTAACTTCATTATCGCCTGTACCATGCTTTCATCGCCGTAATACTTTTTGCTTATGGATGCCAGAGTGTCACCCTTTACTACCGTATGAGTTCTCACACTTACCGTTACCGATACGGGCTTAGTCTGTGTTTCAATCTGGGATTCACTCTGTGTTTCAATCTGTGTTTCAGTCTGTGCCACAGAACTTTCTTCTGCCTTGCTTGAAGATTTAATTTGTGAGGCTGTCTCATACACTTTTCCGCCGACCTCTATAAGCTTCATTGTCGATTCTGTGTTTTTTTCACTTCCTGAAATAAATCTGCCTGCAAGACTGTCCACGGCATTTTCTACATTCGACAGTTTATCGTAACTGTTCATCATATGTATTCCCATAACTATAACCACCACTATAAGAAATGTACTTACGCTGTACATAAATGTGAGGAGCCTTGCGGATGAATCCTTTTTTTTAGGTGCCGCCTCCACATAATGATTTTCGTGCACCGCCTCATTAACCTTCTCTACGGTTTCCTTCGGTTCTTTTAAAATCATATATTCCTGCATATTTTCATTGCGCTCGTAATATATGTAATAGCCGTTCTCCTTTACCAGTTCACCGTTTTCATAAAAGTAAAACCCCTCCAGGTCCTTGTCCGTTTCAAATACAAAAAGCGTCTTTTCATTTCCGGCAAAATTGTCTATATGAGTTTTTTCAAGACTGCCACGGTGAAGGTTGTCCAAATCCTCCATTATAACGTACCAGCCCAGTATGGAAAGACTGGGAAAATATTTATTGATATCCTCATATATGCCTGTCCACGAATTTTCGGTAAAAATAATCCGACCTTCGCCAAGCTCAAAGTCCCTTACCTTTATGGCTCCTTTTATAAAGAGGTACCTCTCACCTTCATTTACACTGCTTGTTCCTAACAGCACTCCCACTGAAAGCTCGCTCTTTTTCTTTGCCAGACTGTTTATGTAAGACATAACATAGTCTTCTATGTATATTTTCCTCCTCGTGTTTGTGCCTCCCACCTGTTTAATATTTTTGGGAAGCTTCATAGACGGATTGGAGCTTTCCGGTGTTTCGGGTTTGTTATAAACTATCTCAATCATACACACTCACTCCCTATTGTTTATACAGTGCCATTCTACCACCAAAATGTGCGGCTTTGTGTCAGATTATGGAAGTATGCCAAAAAAGTTTTCTACATTTTTCTACATTGCAGACTGCTTACATTGTGAAAGCAGTCTGCCTGCCTCTTTCGGAAAGATTTTTTGTCGGTATTATTTGTACAAAATGCGCATATAATAATATAAAACGTGTTTTTTGGAGAGGGAAAGTGAATAATTATTATCTGACACCGAAGACTTCGCCCAGTCATATGGGTGCTCTTTTATATGATTTGTCTCAGGAGGAAATGTGTACCCGTCCTCTTGTTTTTCTGTGCATTGGTTCTGACAGGTGTACCGGAGACAGTCTGGGACCTATAATAGGGTACAAGCTTGAACGTCTGACTGTTGAAAATGTCTATGTATATGGCACCTTAAAGCAGCCTGTTCACGCTCTTAATCTTGAAAGTACCATAGAAAATATATATTCTTCCTTTGATAATCCCTATATTATAGCCATTGACGCTTCACTCGGCAAAGAAGAAAACGTGGGACTTGTCACCATAGGAAAAGGTCCCCTTGTACCGGGATTAGGCGTAAGTAAAGCCCTGCCCAGTATAGGAGACCTTCATATTACAGGCATTGTAAACACAAACACCTCTGCCAACCCTATAATTCTTCAAACCACAAGGCTTTCAAGAATTATGGATATGGCTGATTTTATATTCAGCGGTATAAGCTGTATGCTATTTAGCTCTGTTAAAGTTAATTAAGCAGCCGTCGAGAATAATCTTTCTCTCGTCGTCCGTAAGTTCACCCATTTTAAGGATAAACTCCTTCATACCGTCAGCCTTAACTGCATATGCTTTTATCTCAGTAGCCTTGTCCTTAACCGCCTTAGCAATATCAGGCACGAAAATGTAGTCTCCGTTTGTAAACGGAAGCTCACCTTCATCTATAATAAATGGAAGCATACCCCAGTTAATAAGGTTAGAACGATATCTCTTTGTAGCATACTCATTTGCAATATTTGCCCAGCCGCCAAGCACCTTCTGGCATGAAGCTGCCTGCTCTCTTGCTGAACCGTCGCCCGGCTTAACCGCAAATATTGTACTTCCTATACCTGTATTTGCTTCATTAACATCAGGGCAGACTGTCTTAATCTTTTCAACCACGGCTTTGAGTTCAGGAAGCACATCATATGGCTTTCCTCCGTCTACTCTTGCATCCTCTGCAGCCTTTACAGCCTTTGCTTTTCCGACATATGAAGGGTCTTTTCTTGAAAGGGTAAACTCTGCAAGTCCTATCGGATTTGAACGGTATGATGATGTCTCACCTGAAGGGATAAGCTCATCCGTCGTCGTGACAGGGTCATGTATCTCTGAAACAACCTTAAGGATAAGGTTGTCCGTAAGAGGTGACATCTTAGGCCAGTCCTTGATATTTGGTCCGAACTTAATCTCCACGCTTTCATCAGCCACACCCTTTGAGTCAAATACACGGTTAGCGTAAATGCTTGCGTCAAAGTGATACTTAGGTCCTGTATACTCTGTATCAATATCCGTAGCTGCCGTAAGATAGCCCTTGTTTGCTGCCGTAGCTGCGATAGAACGTGCATCCATAAGAGCTACCGAAGCTATCTGTCCGTTCTGAAGCTTAGAGCCCTCTCTGTTAGGGAAGTTTCTTGTTGAATGTCTTATACTGAATGCATTGTTTGCAGGCGTATCTCCCGCACCGAAGCATGGACCGCAGAAAGCAGTCTTTACAATGGCACCTGTTGCCATAAGGTCCGCAAGACGTCCGTTTCTTGCAAGTTCCGTATATATCGGTGTACTTGCAGGATATATGCTTAATGTAAATTCATCGGCACCTATGCTCTTTCCACGGAGAATATCTGCCGCGTCACAGATATTTTCAAAACCGCCGCCGGCACAGCCTGCGATGATACCCTGCTCTACATAGAGCTTTCCGTTTCTTATCTTATCCGTAAGTTTAAATTCTACCTGTCCGTCAAGGCTTACAAGTGCCTTTTTCTCACAGTCTGCCAGAATATCCTCAAGGTTAGCGTTAAGCTCCTCAATGGTATAGGTATTGCTTGGATGGAACGGCATGGCTATCATAGGCTTAATCTTTGACAAATCAACATAAACCATACCGTCATAGTAAGCTACCTCGCCCGGATTTAACTCTTTGTAATCCTCGCTTCTGCCGTGAATATCGTAAAATTCCTTAATCTTGTCATCAGTTCTCCAGATAGAAGAAAGGCAGGTTGTTTCCGTAGTCATAACATCAACACCGATTCTGAAATCTGCACTTAAGCTGCTAACGCCAGGTCCTACAAACTCCATTACCTTATTCTTTACATAGCCGTTCTTAAATACGGCACCGATAATGGCAAGGGCAACGTCCTGAGGTCCTACTCCCTTTGCAGGTGCTCCTGTCATATAGATACCTACAACGCCCGGCATATTGATATCGTATGTCTTAGAGAGAAGCTGCTTAACAAGCTCCGGACCTCCCTCTCCCATTGCCATGGTACCAAGTGCTCCGTAACGTGTATGGCTGTCTGAACCAAGAATCATCTTTCCGCCGCCTGCAAGCATTTCCCTTGCGAACTGGTGAATTACTGCCTGATGAGGTGGTACATATATTCCGCCGTATTTCTTTGCACATGTAAGACCATACATATGGTCATCTTCATTTATGGTTCCGCCAACCGCACAAAGGCTGTTGTGACAGTTAGTAAGAACATAAGGAATAGGGAACTTTTCAAGTCCTGATGCTCTCGCTGTCTGGATAATACCTACAAATGTGATGTCATGCGAAGTAAGCTTATCAAATTTTATCATAAGCTTATCCATATTTCCTGATGTGTTGTGTGCTTCAAGAATGCCATACGCTATGGTATTTTTTGCTGCCTCTTCCTTTGAAGGCACATTTGCCACACTCGCAGCGAGCTTTGACGCTGCCTCTTCGTTGTCTTCAATTACCGTTGTGCCGCCTACAAGGTAAGCTCCTGTTTTGCTCAGTTCAATCATAGTTTCCTCCATTTTACATATTTAAATATTTTCCTTAATAACTTTTACAAGTGCCGTTGCTTCCTCATCAGAGTTCTTTCCCGGCACCCAGCTCACGTTTACCGTATCGCCGCTGTATCTCGGAATCAAATGTGTGTGATAATGCATAACCGTCTGTCCTGCTGCCTCGCCGTTATTCTGTACTACATTAAGACCGTCAAAATTAAGTGCTTTCTTCATCGCCGTTCCTACTTTTTTTGCAACCACAGTTATGTGCGAAGCCACCTTATCATCAAGCTCGTAAAGATTTTCGGCATGGCTCTTTGGCAGAATCAGTGCATGGCCGCGGCTTGCAGGGCCTGCATCCAGTATGACCGTGACAAGCTCATCCTCGTATACGGGATTTACCGGAATTATTCCGTTTGCCAATTTACAGAAAATGCAATTATCATTTATCATTGTCAATTCCTCCTGATTACATTATAATAAGTGTAAGGTAATTCTATAATATAGCAATTCCACACATTTATCAAGTTATATTTATCGGGAGGTAAAAATGTACAGCCTTAAAGACAAGAATGTGTTACAAGAGCTAAAGTCGGACAATGCACAGGCATTTGACACCGTTGAAAGAATGAAACACCAGAGAAAAACCGAAATTTCAGGAATAACACATGACCTTAGAAATTCCGTTTCCGTAATACACAGTGCGCTCCAGGTCGGGGCAATGAAAAATCCCGAGCTTCTTAACAATCCCATGTGGAACAATGCTACGCAAAACACAAAAGAAATGATTGATTTTTTAAACCGTATAAGCAAGTACCGTTACAGTGATGAAATAAATCCGTCACCGGTTGGCGTCTGCGAATTTCTTAATAAGTTAAGCTCAGACTGCAACGGCTATATTTCCATTGAAAACGAATGTGCGCCGACAGACACGATAAATGCAGACTGCGATAAGCTTTCCTACGCTTTTTGCGAAATTATATCAAACGCAAAGGATGCCGATTGCAGCATATCTCTCTGCGCTTACACAAAGAAAAATTCCGTATGCTTTATGTTTACAACTTACGGGGGAAGTATGGACGAGGAGGAACTGTCCGGTGCTTTTGAGCCTTTCTTTTCAAGAAAAAAGGACCATCATGGGCTTGGACTCAGCATAGCATTGTCCACTGTAACTGCCCATAACGGTACTATAAATATTTCCAATATGTTTGATGATCTGATAACGGAAGTATGTCTGTACTCATAGCTTCACACTTACAACTCTTCCTGTTCTCTGGTATCTGTAATATCTTACTCCTGCCGCGTCAAACATACGCTTTGAAGCCATAACAGAGGGTGTATCCGCATATTTGTCATCATCATAAACCACTGTGGATATGCCCGCCTGTATTATTGCCTTGGCGCACTCATTACACGGGAACAGCGTAACATACATTTTTGCTCCGGCAAGGCTGGGTCCGTTATAATTCAATATGGCATTAAGCTCGCTGTGAGTTGTATACAGATACTTATTGTCGAGAGGAGCACCCTCCCTCGCCCACGGAAACTCATCATCAGAACAGCCTCTCGGAAGTCCGTTGTAGCCCATTGACAATATCTTATTATCCGCACTTACTATACATGCGCCCACCTGAGTATTCGGATCTTTTGAGCGCATGCCTGACATATACGCAACGCCCATAAAATATTCATCCCATGTGATATAATCCTGTCGTTTGTCCATCTTTTTCCTCACATTCTTACGACTGAAGGGAGCAAAACTCTTTTGCTTATATTCCTTCTTCTATCTGATTTATTCTTCTTATGTGTCTTTCATCATTTGAAAATTCAGTATTGAGAAATGTATCGACTATTTTAAGGGCAAGTCCCGGACCTATAACCCTGGCACCCATAGCCAGAACATTTGCATCATTATGCTGTCTTGTAGCCTCCGCCATAAAACAGTTGGTGCAAAGTGCCGCACGAACACCCTTGACCTTGTTTGCAGCTATTGATATTCCTATACCTGTACCGCATATTATTATGCCCTTTTCGCACTCTCCGTCAGCTACCGCGTGGGCAACGGCTTTTCCGTACTGAGGATAATCAACGCTCTTTTCGTCATAGCAGCCGAAATCCTTGTACTCTATTCCTCTTTCCTCAAGATATTTGATTACCTCTTTTTTCAAAACATATCCGCCGTGGTCACATCCTAAAGCTATCATAGTATCCTCCATTGTCAATACTTCGTTATATAATATTTCATATCAAAGCTCTATCATTTCACTTACCTTTGTAAGTATTTCATAAAGCTCGTCAAACAATGCCCTGTACGCCTCCATACCTTGTCCGAAGGGTTCAGCGATATCGCCGCCAAGTCCCACAAATTCTCTCAGGGTATATGTGTTAATGGCTGCATCGTATTCACTGTAAATGCTGTTTTTCATATGTTCCGACGGAACCAGAACAAGAGTGTTTTCCGTAAAATCCCTGTTTGTAAGCTGTTTGGTATGGTTCTCTTTTATATAGATGTCCTTTTCATTCAGAATATCATATATTTTCGGATTGTATGGCTCCGAAAATAATACTACCATACCTCGCGAACAAATATCAATACAATTTTTTGTAAGATGATTCATAATAGCTTCAGCCATAGGGCTTATCGCAGTATTATCGGTACACACAAACATTATCTTCTCATACTTTTTCATGGCGTACTCCTTTTCACACCTTTATAACCTGTTGCGCTGCCGCTTTCATAAGCCTGTTCATAAGAGCCTGTCCGAGCTTATCTTCATCGAAGCCTTCCGAATAAATGTATTCGATGCCCATATCGTCAAATTCCCTGAGATATGAATAAAGCGTATGTGCTGCATATTCTGCGTCACTGTCCCCAAGATTTTTTATTACTTTGCAGGAATACCTGCACACATTTTCGGCTTTTGCCATTACTGCAACCTTATATCCACTGCCTTCCTTTTGTGCAACCAGCTCGTTTATCTTTCGGCTTACATTTTCATCATCTCCAAGGACTATGGTCAAATCCCCCTTTGGCGCATAGTGCCTGTACTTCATTCCGGGGGCTTTCGGAACTGCATTTTCCTTGATTCCGCTCATAAGTGCTTTGTCCATTTCAGCACTGCCAAGTACTTTTTTGATGTCCTCAAGAGTTATAAAGCCGGGGCGCAGTATCGTAGGCGTATCCTCCGTGAGGTCCACTATGGTGGACTCCAGACCCACATTTGCCGGACCTCCGTCAATAATCATATCTATTCTGCCTGCCAAATCATTCGCAACATGCTCTGCCGTGGTAGGACTTGGCCTGCCGGAAAGATTTGCGCTCGGTGCCGCCACATATATGCCCGACTCCCTTATAAGCTCTAGTGCTATGGGATGCGAGGGCATTCGTATGGCTACTGACGGAAGACCTCCTGTTATACTGTCGGGAACACACGGAAGTTTAGGCAATATCATGGTAAGAGGTCCCGGCCAGAATGCCTTTGCAAGTTTAAGAGCCTTTGGTGAGACATCCGGGGATAGCTCATACAAATCCTCTACCCTGCTTATATGAACTATAAGCGGATTATCGCTTGGTCTTCCCTTTGCAGCATATATCTTTTCAGAAGCCTTGGCATCAAGGGCATTCCCGCCAAGACCGTAAACCGTTTCTGTCGGAAATGCCACAAGTCCGCCGTTTCTGAGTATATCTGCCGCTTTAAGTATAACTTCTTTATCAATATTGTCTTTGTCCGTCTTTTCTATAATCGTATTCATTTAAGGTATTCCTCTATTCCAAGATATATCGCATCAGCTATGCCTGTCTGATAGTCCTTGCTTTTTAAAAGTTCTGTTTCATTTGCATTGGACAAAAAACCGCACTCTACAATGACAGTGGGACAGACGGTATGTAACAGGAGATAATAACTGTCGTTGTATTTTGCCTGCCTTGTATTATTTTCATTGACATTGTTTTTAAGACTTTTTTGTATAATCTCAGCCAGTTTTTTCCCATTAGCCGAATGTTTGTAATAAAACACCTGTGCTCCGCTTACTTTCTCGCTCTGATAGCTGTTCTGATGAATGCTCACTGCAAGAACCGCCCGGCTTTCATCTATGATACTGCAGCGTTTTTTCATATCCGCCACCTTTTTATTACTGTCGCTCTCGCTGTACAGCCCGTTGTCATCAGTTCTTGTCATAACAACAGTGTATCCTGCTTCTTTAAGCTTTGATGAAAGAATATTTGCTATGGCGAGGTTAATGTCTTTTTCCTGTGTGCCGTCCTTTGAAACTTTGCCGGGATCTATTCCGCCATGTCCGGCGTCCACCACAATGACAGGAGATTCCTTAGACGCCTTTTCTTCCTCTTTGGTAACTTCCTTTGCCAGAGCATATTTTACATTTGTCGATACCGAAACCAGCATAAGCACTGACATGGTTATTTCCAGAATACGTTTTTTCATAGCAGACTCCAAAGAGTTATTGCTACATTATATCCTGCTTATGCCGTACATATTCCTAATATTTTCCTATCGTATCATATATGGTTCTGTCCTCAAAGCCAAGACGCCAGAAGGCTACGCCTCCTACGTTTGCGGCAGATGCCGCCTTTAACTTTGCCTCAAGTGAAGTTGCATCTTCAATCCAACACTTATATGTAACATTATCTATCGCATACTGTGCATAATTCTGTCCCAGTTCTTCGTTCCATATTATGTTTTCTTCGCTGACATTTTGTGAAATAATACCTGAAAGACTCTTTATTCCATATGCTTTTGAACTGAGTGACATACTTCCGTTCTCATATGTTTCACTCCATATTCTTGAATAGAACGGCAGTGCAACTATTACCTTACGAGAATCACCCACCTGAGAAACGGTATTTTCAATTCCCGTTTTCACAAACGGAAGAGAAGATACCGAGCCGCTTTCAGGGCTTCCCGCATAATGTTCATCATAGGCCATTACTATGACATAATCTGCAACTTTTCCCTGCTCTCCACGGTTGTAAAATTCTGTATGATCCATAGGTACATAATTGTCGATGGAAAGTACCAGTCCAAGCTTTCTGCACTCTACCGAAAGTTCGCGAATAAACTGCAGAAAATCTTCTGCAGACTCCTTTGTAATGTCCTCAAAATCTATATTGTATCCGTCAAAGCTGTACTTTTTAGCGTCAGTAATAAGTCGGTTTATTATATTTATTCTAGCTTCTCTTGAAGATAAAAGTTCTTTGGAATTGACGTCATTCATAAAGTCTGAAACCAAAGGCCATACCTCATAGCCGTCTTTCTTCAAGGCTTTGACAATATCCGCATCGACAAAGGAAATCATATCTCCCTTGGCATTTTCTACCTGATACCATGTAGGCGATATTGTGGTAAGACCTTTTGTGTTTGCAACATACTCAAGAATTGTTCCGTTTGCGGAAGCATTTGTCACTTGAGCCCATCCAAGTTTTATCTGATAATCCTTTATCGCACTCTTAAACGGCTCATCCACGACAAAAAGTTCCGGTTTCTCAGCTTTGCTTTCAACACTCTTTTTCTCCACATAGCCATGTACGCCCTGTACAACAACATAGAAGAAATCTTCGTCCGTATCATCAAGCACTGTCACAAAATCGCCTTTTTTCAAGTCAAGAAGAATATCCTTCTTAACGCTGTTGCCTTCACGAAGGGCTGTATCTGACTTTATCTTGTAATTGTCAAATTCTCCCTCCATATCATATGTCCATACGCTGTAACGCTTTGGATTATCGTACTCACAGTACTTGAACATTACACGCTTGAAGTTAATCATATTTACCGCTATATAAAAACCATTGTCATTTTTTACGACAGGAATGTAATCGCACTTGAACTCTTTTCCTTTCGAATCTTCATAGTAATCCTTTCCCGCAAAGAATGTATATGTTTCATCCTCTGCTGTATATAGAATGGTGTCCGCTTCCTTGTCATAATAAAATCTGCAGTCTATATTCTCAACAACATATTTTCTGTTAAGATACAAAGTATTTTCAAATTCATATACCCTGTACTCACTGAGTTCTCCGTCAGAAACCAGAGGGTAACTGCCCTCTTTTTGTGTAAACAGATGCTCTATTCCTATATGTTTTCTTGAAGCACGAAGACCGCCTTCTCCCTTGAAGGATTTTATAAGAGCGCGCACGCAGAAAAATACTGCGACAGCCACTACAATTATTATAGCAAACTTTATAAATATATCTTTTTTATTTGCACGAGGTTTTGTCTCTTGAGTATCTTTCTCGTCATCATCAAATTCATCTAAAAAATCATCATCAATGTCGCTTAACTTTTTAGCCATAGTTACAATTCCTAAGCCTTTCCTATTTTTGCATACATTTTTATTTTAACCTAATAACCAAATGTACACAAGAGGAAATTTAAAAGACTGTGAGTACAAAACTCACAGTCTTTATTATCTGATGTATTACTCTTCAGAAATTGCCTCAACAGGGCAGTTAGATGCGCATGCACCGCACTGTACACATTCGTCCTGATTGATAACGAATGCTCCGCCTTCTTCCTTAATTGCCTCAACAGGGCAGTTAGCTGCACATGTACCGCACTGAATACATGCATCTGTAATCTTGTATGCCATCGAAATTTCCTCCTTATGTGTAATAACTATGCACTAATTATACATCTAAATACTAAAATATTCAATGTATAATTGGTGAACTATTTCATCTCGGCACGAACCTCTTTTATTCCCGCAAGAATAATCTCTTTTGCTTTAAGAGCGTCAGCCTTATCAAGAGGCTCTACGCCTTCAAGAGGATACGGAATACCAAGGTTAGTATATTTTATCTTTCCCATGGTATGATACGGAAGTACATCAAGTGCCTTAAGATTCTTAAGTGTTCCTATATATCTGCCTAACTGGTGAAGATACTTCTCATTGTATGTTATGCCCGGAACCACAACATGTCTTATCCACAGAGGAACGTTTCTTTCTTCAAGAAATTTTGCAAATGCCAGTATTCCGTCATTTGGCTGTCCTGTAAGTTTCTTATGCTCCTCAGGGTCAATGTGCTTAATGTCAAGCATAACAAGGTCCGTAACTTTTGCAAGACGCTCACATTTCTCAACATAAGCCGTATTTGAAGGCTTGAAGGCTATACCTGATGTATCAAGGCAGGTGTGTATTCCCTTTGCCTTACATGCTTCAAAAAGCTCTGTAAGAAAATCTATCTGCATCATAGGTTCTCCGCCTGTACATGTAATACCGCCTGTTTTATAAAATTCCTTGCCTTTTTCGTACTCAAAGAGTATCTCATCAACAGTCATTTCCCTGCCGCCTGTCATTTCCCATGTATCAGGATTATGGCAGTACTTACATCTCATAGGACAACCTTGAAAGAACACTACATATCTCGTTCCCGGTCCGTCCACCGTACCAAATGATTCTAATGAATGAATATGTCCAACCATATTTACCTCACATTCCCAAGCTTTGTTGAAAATAGGGAAGGCAAGCCTTCCCTATCTCCGTTATATCTTAGTATTACAATTTTTTCAAATATTATCACTTAGGTATTACATACTCTCGTGGAAAGTACGAGTGATAACATCATTCTGCTGCTCCTTGCTAAGCTTAACGAAGTTAACAGCATAGCCTGAAACTCTGATTGTAAGCTGTGGATACTTCTCCGGATGAGCCTGAGCATCAAGTAATGTATCTCTGTTAAGAACATTAACATTAAGATGATGTCCGCCTTTTTCAGCATATCCGTCTAACATATTTACTAAGTTATCTACCTGTGCATCACTAATCTGTGCCATAATAAAATCCTCCTTCTTATTCTGCATCGTCAATTCCGATATGCAAAGTAGGTACTTTGCATGCCATATTCTGACCTGCGCATTCATTACTGTTCATTGTCTGTACCTGAGGAACTGCCTCAACATTTTTTTCGGATACGGTGACGTTCATATGACCGCCACCTGTACCCATAAAGTTATCAAGCATATCTACGATATTGTCTACTTGATTATTTTCCATATAACCTTTAATTACTTGTTTAAATCAAGGTCAAGGTCACCGGCAAATATCTGATCCTTACCTAAAGCATTAGGAATAATTGTAAATGTATTTGAAATACCATCCTGTGCTTCGTTGAATGGAAGCTTAGCTACTGATGCAAGAGATGCAACTGCACCGCTCTTATCACGTCCGTGAAGTGGGTTAGCACCCGGAGCGAATGGAACACCAGCCTTACGTCCATCAGGAGTAGAACCTGTATTCTTACCGTATGTTACGTTTGATGTGATTGTAAGAATAGATGTTGTAGGAACACCCTGTCTGTATGTGTGGTGCTTTCTGATCATTGCCATGAACTTCTTAACAACTTCAACTGCAATTTCATCTACTCTGTCATCATTGTTACCATACTTAGGGAAATCACCCTCAATTTCAAAGTCTGTTACTACATTCTTAGCAACACCGATAACTTTGATTTCTGACTTAGCTGTCTGAGGATTCTTAATCTTCTTTGTGATTTCAACATCCTTTCTGATAACCTTAACCTTAGCATACTTAATTGCTGATAATGAGTCAGCTACTACTGAAAGTCCTGCAATACCTGTTGCGAAATATCTCTTTACGTCTCTGTCATGAAGAGCCATCTGAGAACGCTCGTAGCAGTACTTATCATGCATATAGTGGATAACGTTAAGTGTGTTAACGTATGCACCTGCAAGCCACTCCATCATATCTGTATACTTAGAAATTACATCATCATAATCAAGGTATTCGCCTTCAACCGGTCTGTACTTAGGTCCAACCTGTACACCCGTACACTCATCAACACCACCGTTGATAGCGTAAAGAAGACATTTAGCAAGGTTTGCTCTTGCTCCGAAGAACTGCATTTCCTTACCTACTCTCATTGAAGATACACAGCAAGCGATAGCGTAATCATCACCGTGTGTTACTCTCATAAGATCATCATTCTCATACTGGAATGAAGAAGTCTTGATTGACATCTTAGCACAGAATCTCTTCCAAGCCATCGGAAGTCTTGTTGACCAAAGAACTGTCATGTTTGGCTCCGGAGCTGTACCTAAGTTGTTAAGTGTGTTAAGGTAACGGAATGACATCTTTGTTACCATTGAACGTCCATCGATACCGATACCACCGATTGACTCTGTTACCCATGTTGGGTCACCTGCAAATAACTGATTGTACTCAGGTGTACGAGCGAACTTAACAAGTCTTAACTTCATAACGAAGTGATCTATAAACTCCTGAATCTCTTCCTCTGTAAATGTTCCGTTCTTCAAATCTCTCTCTGCGTAAATATCAAGGAATGTAGATGTACGTCCAAGAGACATAGCTGCGCCGTTCTGCTCCTTAACTGCTGCAAGGTAACCAAAGTATACTGCCTGAATAGCTTCCTGAACATTTGAAGCCGGCTTAGAAATGTCACAGCCGTAAGAAGCTGCCATAACCTTCATTTCTTTAAGAGCCTTAATCTGCTCTGATAACTCTTCACGAAGTCTGATAACATCATCTGTCATCTCGCCTTCTGTGATTGACTTCTGATATTCCTTATCCTCGATAAGTCTGTCAATACCGTAAAGAGCAACTCTTCTGTAATCGCCAATGATACGTCCACGACCGTATGCATCAGGAAGACCTGTGATAATGTGGTTTGTACGGCAAACTCTCATCTCAGGTGTGTATACATCAAATACACCGTCATTGTGTGTCTTTCTGTGTTTCTTGAAGAAATCTTCAACCTCAGGATCCATTGAGTATCCGTTTGTTGTCAATGCTGCCTTAGCCATGTTAAGACCGCCGTATGGCTGCATGCTTCTCTTGAATGGCTTGTCTGTCTGGAAACCTACAATCTTCTCAAGGTCTTTATTAAGATAGCCAGGACCGTGTGAAGTGATTGTAGAAACGATAGTAGTGTCCATATCAAGAACGCCACCCTTTTCTCTCTCCTGCTTTGTAAGATCCATTACCTGTGCCCATAATGTCTTAGTTGCTTCTGTTGGTCCGCAAAGGAAAGCCTCGTCTCCGTCATATGGTGTATAGTTCTTCTGGATGAAATCTCTAACGTCGATTTCTGACTGCCACTTGCCACCTACAAAACCATTCCAAGCTTCTGAATTCATTTTATAATTCCTCCTGTAATTAAAATTTTAAATGTGCGGATAATTCGTCCACACTGTTTGTTATGTTGTAATTGTATTATATATGAATACTGTATACACGTCAATAGTAAAATGTGCTTTTTTTGTCGTACAATCCGCATTTTTACTGTAAAAAATTGTTCAAATTGTTCAAAAAATTCGTCTCATTTTCGGATTTTTTCCTGTACTCCATGCTGCCATAATGATATAACGCATGACCGCTCGTTTTCTATTCGGTTCGCGTGGCTTTAGCCGGCAGTCGCACAAACGGCTCCGCTTTTTTCCTGCATGCCATACTACCATAATGATATAACGCATGACCGCTCGTTTTCTATTCGGTTCGCGTGGCTTTAGCCGGCAGTCGCCCAAACAACTCCCGCTTTTTTCCTGCATGCCATACTACCATAATGATATGACGCAACTCCGCTCGTTTTCTATTCGG
>CAMEJP010000040.1 GCA_945920185.1 uncultured Eubacterium sp.
CAGCCCTTACTCCGTCTTCATCAGAGAAATCCTCCTTGGCATAGATGGCATCCTTTTCAGCCATTATCTCGTGAAGCCTTTTGTTTCCCATTACAACCGTGTCCAGCACTACACAGCTGTCATATTTAAAGTGGTCCTGCTGTAAAAAAGAAAGTCTTTGACCGGGTGTTATGGTTACATCACCCTTGCTTGGCTCAAGCTGGCCTGAGAGAATCTTGAGAAATGTAGACTTACCTGCGCCGTTGGCACCGATAAGACCATAGCAGTTACCTTCAGTAAATTTGATGTTTACATCCTCAAAAAGAGCTTTTTTACCGATTCTGAGAGTTACGTTGTTAGCACTAATCATAATTACCTCACATTCCGAAGCGTCAGCACGCTTTTCAATCATATAGTGTCTTTGTCTGTCTAAAAACATTCACTTCTTATTTTACCTGAAATAAATAATTTTGCAAGTGCTAATTAGTATGGTACAATATGTAATGAAATGAGGCTGCGGATACGGTGATTTCCGATGCTTATGTAAAAATGCTTAGGAATTGGTTTAAGGATGGATAAAGCTATGAACTGTAATTTGTGTGCAAGAGGCTGCAATACGGACAGAGAATATAAAGCAGGATACTGCGGAATGAAAAATGAAATAAGGATAGGCAGGGCGGCACTTCATATGTGGGAAGAACCGTGCATAAGCGGAAGTACGGGCTCGGGAACGGTATTTTTCAGCGGATGCTCCCTAAGATGCGTATTCTGCCAGAATTATAAGATTTCAATGAAAAATGTCGGAAAGACCGTAAGTGTTTCCGAGCTTGCAGATACATTTGTAAGACTTCAGGACGAAGGCGCGTGCAATATAAATCTTGTGACGCCGACGCATTTTGTGCCGCATATAACTCAGGCTCTTGATAAGGCAAAGTGCCGGGGACTTAATATACCTGTTGTGTATAATACGGGAACTTATGATACCGTCGATACGATAAAGATGCTTGAGGGGTATGTTGACATATATCTGCCTGATTTTAAATATATGAGCAGCGAACTGTCAAAAAGATATTCCAATGCTCCCGATTACAGCATTGTGGCAAAGAAAGCCATTGGTGAGATGTACAGGCAGGTGGGAATGCCGGAATTTGTCAGTGCCGGAGAGGCTTTACGGGAAGATGTTGAAAATGCACAGTCAACTGAAGAACAAATGCTTATGAAAAAAGGTATGATAGTAAGGCATCTTGTCCTTCCGGGCTGTACGGAGGATTCAAAGGAAATTATAAAATATCTGTATGAAACATATGGAGATAATATTTACATAAGCATTATGAATCAGTATACGCCTCTTTCAACGGTAGGAAACATAAGGGAACTTAACAGAAAGGTAACGCAAAGTGAATATGATGACGTTGTTGATTATGCTTTAGATATCGGTGTGACAAATGGGTTTATACAGGAGGGCGATACGGCTTTGGAAAGCTTTATTCCTGAGTTTGGGGAATAGGCATGAAAATGTGCGTGGCATTTGCATGTAATTTGCAGGAAACACAATTTATATGTGTACATTTTGTCAAAGTTTGGTATAATTGTATTAATCATACGAAAGGCAAGGAATTATTTATGGCTTATGAACCGCTTACATTACTAAAAGGAAATCCGCTTGAACTGGGAACGACTAAAACAGATAAAGGCTATAATTTTGCTTTTTGCAGCAGGGAGGAGAGCATAACTTTACTGCTTTTTAAGCACGGCTCAGAGAATGCAGAATATAGTATTGTGCTTGACGACAGATACAGGGTAGGAAGCGTTTTTTCGGTAGAACTGTGCGGTATAGATTTCAGGGAATATGAATACATTTACAAAGTTGGAGAGGAATATGTTACGGATCCATACACAAAATATGTGACAAACGGGAGTGATTTCGGAGAGGACAATACCGAAAAGCCGCTAAGGTCCGGTATAGTTACGGAGGCTTTTGACTGGGAAGAGGACAGACCTCTTTGCATATCGTACAGCGATATGATAATGTATAAGCTTCATATCAGAGGATTTACAAAACATACATCGTCAAGAGTACCTGACAAGGGAACATTTTCTGCATTAAAGGCTAAGATACCGTATCTTAAGGAACTTGGAGTGAATGCACTTGTCATTATGCCTCCGTTTGAATTTTTTGAGTATCCGAGAAACAAAGTAAGCACATTGTATTCTAACAGTGAGGTTAAAAAACTCAATTACTGGGGGTATACAAAAGGACTCTATTTTGCACCTAAGTACGCTTATTCAAAAAATGCAAAGAGCATTGATTATACAGGAGAGTTTAAGAGTCTTGTTAAAGAGCTTCATAAGAATGGAATTGAAGTCATCATAGAACTGTTTTTTGGCGATGAAGCCACCAGCTCGCTTGTGTGTGACTGCGTTAAACACTGGGTGATAGAGTATCATGTAGACGGTATCAATCTGTGTTGCAGGACTGACGCGTATACAGGTCTTGCATCCGATCCGCTTCTTAGCAGGACCAAGTTATTTGCAAATTACTGGAATGACTCTTCATCAGGATACCGGACGGTTAAAAATCTTGCAAATTATAACGAAGGCTTTATGATAAATGCAAGACGTTTCCTTAAGGGGGACGAGGATATGCTCAGAACCTTTATGCAGTGCTGCAGGACAAATCCTTCCAATGCGGCAAATATCAATTTTATAACCAACCATAACGGTTTTACTCTTAACGATTTGGTAAGCTATGACAGAAAGCATAATGAGGCAAACGGAGAAAATAATGCTGACGGGGCAGATTATAATTATAGCTGGAACTGTGGCATTGAGGGTGTCACACGAAAGAAAAAGGTGCTTGCACTAAGAATCGGTCAGGCAAAGAATGCAGTACTTATGCTTATGCTTGCACAGGGTACTCCGCTTATGATGGCGGGGGATGAGTTCCTTAATTCACAGGACGGAAACAATAATCCGTACTGTCTTGACAATGAGGTGACATGGCTTAACTGGAAAAAGCTTGATACCAACAGGGAAATGTTTGAATTCGTAAAGACAGCCATTGCCTTCAGAAAGGAGCATAGGATACTTCACATGCCTGATGAGCTTCGGGGACTAGACTATATGTCAGTGGGCTTCCCGGATGTATCTTATCACAGTGAAAATGCGTGGTATGCCCCTATGGAAAATTACAACAGACATATAGGAGTGCTTTACTGCGGAAAGTATGCAAAAAACGATGAACTCATCTATGTGGCTTACAATATGCATTGGGAAGCTCATGAGCTTGCCCTGCCTAAGCTTTCTAAGAATACCGTGTGGGAAATTGCCATAAATACAAAGCCTGACGAAACGGAAGCGGTGGATAACGACGGAAGGAAAGTACATGTAAATCCAAGGTCCGTAGTGGTGCTTACTGCCAAACCGTAAATGAAGGCGTGAATGGTTCGGACTGAAAAGTAGCAGTACTGTCCTTTAAAATATACATTGACAAATATAATGACAGTGAATATAATAAACACGTGATAACAATTCAACTAAATACTTTGGGGCAGAGTGAGGCGCAAGCCAATTCTCGACCGGCGGTGATAAAAAGTCCGCGAACCTCCAAGGAGGCCGATTAGGTGTGATTCCTAAACCGACAGTACAGTCTGGATGGAAAAAGTGTGATGTCGTACGATATTTTTGTGTGCTTTGCCCCGCTATGTGCGGGGCTTTTTATGTAATATGAAAGTTTTTCAAATTTCCTGTTACACAAAAAGCACTCTCCTAAGGATGCTAAAAGAATGTTAAGAAAGCAAAAATACGTTTGTTCGGAAGACGCGATGTAACATAAATAAAGCCCCATAGCAAGGCGCAAAGGCGCACTTTAGAATGGAGGTCAAAGATATGGAAAATTGGATTGAAACACTTAAAAAAACAGGGACGGCTATAAAGGATAATGCAGGCTTTGTGGCTGTTTCGGTACTTATTATTGTAGTGCTTTATGTGCTTGCTGCATTGATGGAGAAGGTAATCGAGAAGAAAAACGGAGTACGGTTAAGGCAGGAAAAGCTTAAAACTAACAGGATGACGGTTATAGCCATGTTTTCGGCTCTGGCATTTGTACTTATGCTGTTTGAGTTTCCGCTTTGGTTTGTACCGAGCTTTTATGAGCTTGATTTAAGCGAAATACCTGTAATGATTGGCGCATTTGCCATGGGACCTACTGCCGGAGTGGTCATAGAAGGAGTAAAGATTGTATTAAAGGTATTCATAAAAGGTACAAGTACGGCTTTTGTCGGGGATTTTGCGAACTTTGTCGTAGGATGTATGCTGGTTGTCCCGGCTTCATTCATATATCATATGAAAAAGTCAAAAAAGAGTGCACTTATAGGAATGCTTACGGGAACCGTGTTTATGGCACTGGCGGGATGCCTTCTCAATGCTTACCTCCTTATACCTACTTTCGCAACGCTTTTTCATATGCCTCTTGATGCCATAGTTTCAGCAGGTACAGCAGTAAATAAGTACATTAAAAATCTGACTACGCTTATTATAATGGGCGTGCTGCCTTTCAATCTGCTAAAGGGTGTCATAGTATCTGCGGTTACCACCGTACTGTATAAATATGTCAGAAAAATTATCAAATAGCGGACGGTGAAGGTTGACCGAAGACTGTTCATGTGGTACAATATATAAGAATTATGATTTGATTATACGAAGGAGTAAGACAGGGTGTCTTACTCCTTTGATGATATGAAAGCGAGGAATATATGTTGAACAGAGAACTTCTTGATATTTATGAGCTGATAAGGCAGGAACATATTGATGACTTGGCGTCAGAGGGTTATCTGCTTAAACACAAAAAGAGCGGTGCGAGGATACTGTTACTTTCTAATGATGATGACAACAAGGTTTTCAGCATAGGTTTCAGGACACCGCCTAATGACGATACGGGTGTACCTCATATATTGGAACATTCCGTCCTGTGTGGCTCAGATAAATATATGGCAAAGGATCCGTTTGTAGAGCTTTGCAAAGGTTCTCTCAATACATTTCTCAATGCAATGACATATCCCGATAAGACGGTCTACCCTGTGGCAAGCTGCAATATAGTGGATTTCAAGAATATAATGGATGTATACCTTGACGCGGTATTTCATCCCAATATTGCCAAACGCCAGGAAATATTCAGACAGGAGGGCTGGCATTATGAGTTAGAGAGCGTGGATTCGCCTCTGACCATCAATGGTGTAGTGTATAACGAGATGAAGGGAGCATACTCTTCGCCTGAAAATGTACTGGAGAGAGTTATCATGTCTTCTCTGTACCCTGATACTGCTTACAGCCGTGAGTCGGGTGGAGAACCGGGTGCCATTCCTACATTAAGTTACGAAGCATTTTTGGACTTTTACGGGAAATATTACCATCCGTGCAACAGCTACATTTATCTGTACGGAGACATGGATATGGAGGAAAGACTTTTCTATCTTGACAGGGAGTATCTGTGCAAATATGACCGTATAGATATAGATTCTGCCATAAAGGAACAGCCTGCATTTGAAAAAATGCGTGTTCTCACAAAAGCATATTCCGTAACCGAGAGTGAGGCTGACGGCAGCAATGATTATCTTTCGTACAATGCGGTTATAGGCAAGAGTACGGACAGGATTTTATACAGAGCCTTTGAGGTTCTTGATTATGTGCTTTTGAGTGCTCCGGGAGCACCTCTAAAGCAGGCACTTATAGATGCCGGAATAGGTGATGATGTGTACTCAAGCTATGACAACGGACTTTTTCAGCCTATGTTTTCGATAATTGCCAAAAACTCATCAGAGGATAAACTTGATGAATTTAAAAATATCATAGAGAAGACGCTTAATGACCTTGTCAAAAACGGCATTGACAAAAAGGCACTTCTTGCCGGAATCAATTTCTTTGAATTTAAGTACAGGGAAGCCGACTTCGGAAGATATCCTAAAGGTCTTATGTACGGACTTCAGGCATTTGACAGCTGGCTTTATGACGAAAACGAACCGTTTATGCATATAGCTGCAAATGATACCTTTGCTTATCTTAGGAATATGGTTGAAACAGAGTATTATGAGGAACTTATAACAAAATATATTTTAAATAATACTCACTCGTCAATGGTTGTTTTAAAGGCAGAAGTAGGTCTTACCGCCAAGGAGGACTTAAAGCTTGCTGAGAGACTGGCTGAGATTAAGGCAGGCTTTGACGGGGAGCAGCTTAAAAAAATCGTTGATGATACAAAGGCACTCAAAGCTTATCAGGATGAGCCTTCTACCGAGGAAGAACTCTTATCCATTCCCCTGCTTAAACGTGAGGATATCAGAAAGGAAGCAGAGGAGTTAAAAAATGATATACGTGAAGTATCGGGTGTCAAAGTAGTATACCACGATATATTTACCAACGGAATCGGATATATGGGGCTTGTGTTTGATACAGCTTCTGTCCCTGAAAAGCTTATACCGTATCTCGGACTTTTAAAGGCGGTTATCGGTTATATAGATACGGACAATTATTCTTTCAGAGAGCTTTCCAATGAGATAAATATAAATACGGGCGGAATAACCGTTTCAGAGGCAGTTATCCAGAACAGAAAGAATCTGGACTGCGTGGATATAAAAATTGCCGTCAATGCAAAGGCTCTTTATGACAGGCTTCCAAAAGCGTTTGAACTTATAACGGAAATGCTTTATCACTCTAAGTTTAACGATTTCAAGAGAGTTAAGGAAATTATAGCCGAGCTTAAGTCTCGTATGGCATCCACCTTTATGCAGGCAGCTCACAGTGCGGCTGTCGGTCAGGCAAGCAGTGCCTTTTCAAAAGCTTCATATTATGCGAATCTGTTGTCGGGATATGAGTTTTATCTGTTTGTGGAACAGCTTGATACGCATTACGAAAGTATGAAGGAAGAAATATCAAAGAACCTTGCTTTGGTGTCTGATATGGTATTTGGCAGGGAAAATCTTATCGTGAATTACACTTCTGATGAAAAGGGATATTCTGCATTTTCAGTCAGTTTATTGGATTTTGTAAATCAGCTTCCGAAAGGCAATACCATGAAAAGTGACAGAACCTTTGCCAAAAAGAATATGCGTCTTGGACTTACCAACAGTGCCAAGGTGCAGTATGTGGCTGTGGCAGGTAATTACATTGAGTCAGGTTTTAAATATACAGGCGCATTGAAAATGCTTTCGGTCATACTCGGATATGATTATCTGTGGATAAATGTAAGGGTTAAGGGCGGAGCATATGGCTGTATGAGCAGCTTTATGCCAAACGGAAACGCTTACATGGTATCGTACAGGGATCCTAAGTTAAAGGAAACACTTGATATATATAAGGGCGTACCTGATTATCTCAGAAACTTTAGTGCATCCGAACGTGATATGACTAAGTTTGTCATAGGAACAATAGGAAATATGGATACTCCGCTCAATCCTAATGCGAAGGGTAACCGCTCATTTAACGCATATATGACGGAAACCACATTTGAAGATATTCAAAAGGAACGTGACGAGATATTAAATGTAACGTCAGATGACATAAGGGCGCTTGGCGATATAGTGGAAAGCGTCGTCAAGCAGAATTATATGTGCGTAGTCGGAAATGAAGAAAAGATATTGGAGAACAGGGAACTGTTTGATACCGTTAAGTCTATGATAAGTAAAAATTAATTCAGAATGTGAGGACAATATGGAGGAACAGAAGAAGTCAGGCTTTGTAACTATTGTAGGAAGACCGAATGTCGGTAAATCTACTCTTATGAACAATATTATAGGCCAGAAGATTGCAATAACGTCTAACAAACCGCAGACCACCAGAAACAGAATACAGACCGTATATACATGCGACAGGGGACAGATAGTGTTTCTGGACACACCGGGTATTCACAAGGCTAAGAATAAGCTGGGTGAATATATGGTAAGCGTAGTGAATAAGACACTGTCCGAGGTTGACGTGTGCCTGTGGATTGTCGAGCCTACCACCTATATCGGGGTAAATGAGCAGCAGATAGCAGAGCAGCTAAAGCATGTAAAAGTCCCTGTCATACTTGTCATTAACAAGGTGGATACCGTTAAGAAGGATGAGATATTGAAATTCATATCAGCATATAAAAATGTCATGAGCTTTGAGGACATTGTTCCGGTAAGCGCTAAGACCGGAAATAACGTGGATACTCTTATTGATGTAATATTCAGATATCTTCCTTACGGACCGATGTATTATGACGAAGATACCGTAACGGATCAGCCTGTTAAGCAGATAGTGGCTGAAATTATACGTGAAAAATCCCTTCATGCACTGGATGAAGAAATTCCTCACGGAATAGCTGTTGAGATAGAAAGTATGAAACAGCGTAAGGACGGTTCAATGTGGGACATAGAGGCTACCATCGTGTGCGAGCGTGATTCCCACAAGGGAATAATCATAGGCAAGGGCGGTGCTATGTTAAAAAAGATAGGCACAAATGCACGTTACGAGATAGAAAAACTGCTTGAGAGCAAGGCAAACCTAAAACTCTGGGTAAAGGTAAGAAAAGAGTGGAGGGACAATCAGCTTCTTCTCAAGAATTACGGATATAATGCAAAGGAACTATAATGAGTGAAATGGTATCTCTTACAGGTATCGTTTTATCCTGTATACCTGTCGGTGAATATGACAACAGAATAGTGATACTCACAAAGGAAAGAGGTAAAATATGTGCCTTTGCCAAAGGTGCAAGAAAAATGCACAGCCATCTTATGGGACTTACGCGCCCTTTTCTTATGGGACGTTTTGATCTTTATGAAGGCAGGGAGGCATATACCCTTGCGGGAGGCGAGAGCAGAGAGTATTTTGAAGAACTCTCCAAAGATTTGAATGCAGTATATTATGGCTTTTACTTTCTTGAAATAGCGGATTACTATGGCAGGGAAGGAATAGAGGCGAAAAATATGCTTAACCTTTTATATGTCAGCTTTAAGGCACTTACGGATGAGAGGCTGAAAAAGGAACTTGTGAAATGCGTATTTGAGCTTAAAGCAATGATGATAAACGGAGAATACCCGGAAACTTTCTGCTGTGTGGGTTGTAAGACAAAAGATGAACTTAGGTATTTTTCCGTTTCAAGGGGAGGAGTGCTTTGTGAAACCTGTGCAAAGAGCGTTCATGATGCTGCGATGATATCATCCGATGTTCTTTATACGCTGCAGTATGTTATTTCAGCAAAACTGGAGTCACTTTACAGCTTTACGCTCGATGATGCGACTATGCAGGGTTTTGAAAATATCATGAAGCTTCTGAGAAAAACGAACTTTGACAAACATTTTAAAAGTCTTGATGTGCTTGAAATAATGAAAATATAGTTGAAAATATTTGATATTTTAGGTAAAATATTTTAGTAATACTTACATATACGGAAAGATGTGATGAAATCGTATGAAAAAGAAGATATTAGTCCTGCTTTTATTGATTGCGGCCTGTATGTGTTCGGCATGTAAATCGGATAAATATAATATAGCTTATGAGGTTGTATATGTTTCTAAGAGCTCTAAAGTGGAGGCAGTTACGTTTTACAGCCTTTCGGATTACGGTGACATAAATACTTTCAACCTGCTTGATGACAACAGAATGACGGAATATAATTATTCTGTAGACGGCATAGCTGTTTCAAGAAAGCTTTCTGAGGTTGTGGGTAACAAGATAAAGCTTGTGACAACATATAACAATTTTCTTGCATATGACGGATATAACGGCGTACCGTTTATGACAGGTACGGTTGAAGAGTCTCTGTTGGGATTTGACTATGACGCTGTATTTAAAAGTGCCCTGACGGACGACGAGGTAAGTGCCGAAGAGGTTATGAGCCACAAGGATTTGTATGTGGTTATAATCCAGCAGGATATGAATATTATTCTGGATGGTCAGATAGTTTATTACTCTGATAATGTTAAGCTGTCAAACGAGAGCCATGCGGTGGCTACAGATGACGGACTATGTTATATTATATTCAAATAAAAGGAAGGTAAACGTATGGAAAAGACAATGGACAAAATTGTTGCGTTAGCAAAGTCAAGAGGATTTGTATATCCCGGCTCAGAAATTTACGGAGGTCTGGCAAATACATGGGATTATGGTAATCTTGGTGTGGAGCTTAAGAACAATGTAAAGAAAGCATGGTGGCAGAAGTTTGTTATGGAAAGCCCATACAACGTGGGTGTGGACTGTGCCATTCTTATGAATCCTCAGACATGGGTAGCTTCAGGACATTTGGGAGGATTTTCAGATCCTCTTATGGATTGTAAGGAGTGCCATGAAAGATTCAGAGCTGATAAGCTTATTGAGGACTGGAACGAGGAAAACGGAGTGACTATAGAGGGTTCCGTAGATGCATGGTCACAAGAACAGATGAAGAATTACATAGAAGAAAAGAACATACCGTGTCCTACATGCGGAAAGCATAATTTTACGGATATACGCCAGTTCAATCTTATGTTTAAAACCTTCCAGGGTGTTACGGAGGATGCAAAGAATGTGGTGTACTTAAGACCTGAAACGGCACAGGGTATATTTGTCAACTTCAAGAATGTTCAGAGAACTTCAAGAAAGAAAGTTCCGTTTGGTATAGGACAGATTGGAAAGTCTTTCAGAAATGAGATTACTCCGGGTAACTTTACTTTCAGAACAAGAGAATTTGAACAGATGGAGCTTGAGTTTTTCTGTAAGCCGGGCACGGACCTTGAATGGTTTGATTACTGGAGAGGGTACTGTATCAACTGGCTTAAGAGCCTTGGTATCAAGGACGAGGAGATGAGGGCAAGAGACCATTCTAAGGAAGAACTCTGCTTCTACAGCAAGGCTACTACCGATATAGAGTTTTTGTTCCCATTTGGCTGGGGCGAGCTTTGGGGTATTGCCGACAGAACTGATTACGACCTTACACAGCATCAGAATACATCAGGTGAAGATATGTCTTACTTTGATGATGAAACTAAGGAAAAATACATACCTTATGTTATAGAGCCGTCTCTCGGTGCTGACAGAGTAACTCTTGCATTTTTATGTGCCGCATATGACGAGGAAGTTGTCGGAACGGATAAGGATGGTAAGGAGGACGTGCGTACGGTGCTTCATTTCCATCCGGCAATAGCACCTGTTAAGATAGGTATACTTCCGTTGTCTAAGAAGTTAAATGACGGTGCTCTCAAGATTTATGAGCAGCTTTCAAAGAAGTATAACTGTGAATTTGACGACAGGGGCAGTATCGGAAAGCGTTACAGAAAGATGGATGAAATCGGTACTCCATACTGTATCACATATGATTTTGAGTCAGAGGAGGACGGTGCCGTAACCGTTCGTGACCGTGATACAATGGAACAGGAAAGAATAAAAATAGAAGACCTTAAGGCTTATTTTGAGGAAAAGATGGAGTTCTAATCTGAATGAAATGTCACAAATGCGGTTATGAGTATAGCGCAGGTTCTGCATGTCCAAAGTGCGGAGCAGGTGCTATACTTGTAAATGAAGACTATTTGAGAAGAAAAAGAGAATACGAAGAAAGCGGTAAAATTTCCATAGGAAACGTGGAATTTAAAAAGTCCGATGATGACAGTGAATTTGTTGAGGCAGAGGATTTAGACCCTGTGGATGTGCTTAAAGACGCTTACAAAAAGATGAAAGAGAAGGGAAACTCTGTCATTAAGAACGGTACAAAAAGACGTACCGCAAAGCGTAGTAAAGGTGTTAAGAAAAATTCTGCGCAAAAGGATAACGGAAGGCATAAAAAAGTGAAGGTTTCCAAAAGTTCAGGCACAAGAAAAGCTGATGACGGTAGGAAACGCAAACTTAATAAGTTTATGTCAGGACACCGAAAAGCTGTTGCAGGCATTTTGGGAGCAGTCCTCTTGGCTGTTATATTTGCCGCTGCTGTTTTGGTGTGGTTTTCAGACCGCAATAAGGACTGCGTTTACCTTGTGTCTGACGGAACATTATATGATGACAGCCGTGTGACACTGTTGGTAAATGACGATGAACTGTATCTTTACAGAAATAAGAAAAAGACAGTTATTTCAAGGGAAAAGGCGGATTTTCTTTTATATAACAGTGATTTTTCGGGTGTGATGTATTCGGACAGCGAAGGTGTCAATTATCGTTTCAACGGGAAAAATACCAGGTTGTACAAGGACTCCGGTGCAAATGTTATCGATTGTTTTATAAGTTCAACGGGCAGCAACATTGCATATGTTGTATATGAACAGGGCGTCTATGTGCTTTACAGTTTTTATAACGATGAAATAAAAGTGGTATCGCAGGGCTCCGGTGCAAAGGAAATACTATATGCCTCAAATACGGGAAATGTAGTGTATAAGGATATTGATTATTCGCCGCTTAACGGTGTAAACAGTCTTACTCTTATGTATTACGACGGAAACAGACATTTTGTAAGTGACAGCTTTGTGGATGCGGTATATGTGGAAAAGAGTAATTCGATTCTTCTTTTAAGCAAGGAGAATGAACTGCTTAGCGTGAAGCTGGCAGAAGATATGAATGCAGAACTTATCCTGTCAGATGCAGATAAGTTATATACGCAAAAAAGTAACTGCGTGTATGATGCGTCAGGAAAAGAATATATACCTTCCGAATATAATCAGTCGGTTTTGGTGTCTTCAGGCGGATTGCTAAAGCAGGTAACTTTAGAAGACGTAAAAACTAAAACTATAAATTTTGTTTCTGTGGGAGAAGGCATCATATTTTTTGAAAATACATTTTTAAGAACAGAAAATGATGTGCTTATCGCAGAAAACGGTACAACGGTTGCAAAGCTTGGTAAAGGCACGGAAATAATATATGATGAATATGGCAACAGACTGCTGTATGTGGGTGAGAACGAAAAGCTTACACAGTATGCACAAGGAAAGGAAAAAGTTCTGTCGAAGGAAAAATTAGGCATATGTCACAGTATAGCGGCGGGCGATAAAATCATATGCGTGGCAGACAGCGACAATGTATGCCGACTTTTTAAGAAAAACGGAAAAAGTATAACGAGGCTGGAGGAGGTTATATTTTAACGATTGTCAGAAAATTTATGCATATGGAATAAAAGATTACGCTTAGAAAAACTGCAAGGAGGAACTTATGACAATACTGCAATGTTGTAAAACACAGATTATGTGCTTGCTGATTTTGGCATATATTGGGATTATATACATAAGAGAAGGAAATAATCTTAATAAAATTACCCGAAAATCAAATTGTAATCACATTTTTGACGTATTTTTTGTAGTATCGGAAGTGGCAGTGTTATTTGACGGAATCACGGCATGTACCGTAAATTTTTTGGAAAGCGTTCCAAGAACAGTTAATCTGTTTGTGCATCTGGGAATGTTTGTATCCTATGAAATTTATGTTGCTTTGTTGTTTTGGTATTGGGTATACGTAACGATAGGAATTCCAAAAAGAAAATGGATAAAAGCAGCGTATATATTACCCAGTACGATTACGATTTTACTGACGGTATATTTTTTGCCTGATTTGAATTTTATACAGGGAAAATATACAAATTATTCAATGGGCAAATCAGTGTATGTATGTTTTGTCAGTGTCGTAATCTACTGTGTGCTTACCGTGGCAATGATTATATCAAAGCGCAGGTATTTATCGAAAAAGAAGAAGCAAAGTCTCGCTACAACACTTGTGTTTATCATAATTATTCTGTCAGTACAGATTGTTTTTCCTGAATCTTTGGTATCATGTATAGCGGCTTCCATGGCTACAATCAGTATTTATCTGAATATGGAAAATCCTACAATTCACAGTCTGGAACATTATCATCACGAAATGGTAATGGGTTTTGCAACACTGGTAGAAAATAAGGATGATAATACAGGCGGACATATCAGACGTTCTTCCGCTTATGCGGTTTTGATTGCCAAAAATCTGAGAAAAAATAAAAAGTACAAAAATCTGATTACTAAGGATTATCTCAATAACCTTATGCAGTCTGCTCCAATGCATGATATCGGTAAAATCGGTATTCCGGATGCCATTTTGCAAAAACCGGGAAAGCTTACCGCTGAAGAATTTACTAAGATGAAAGAACATCCTGTTATTGGAGGCAAAATAATTAAAGATACATTTGGACATCTCTATGATGGAGAATATGAAAATATGGCGTTTCAGGTTGCAATGTATCATCATGAAAAATGGAATGGCAAAGGTTATCCGGAGGGAATCAGTGGAACGGATATACCGCTTTGTGCCCGTATTATGGCTGTGGCTGATGTGTTTGACGCCGTATCGGCAAAACGTTGTTACAGAGATGCCATGCCGCTTGAAGAGTGCTATGACATTATAACAAAAGGGCGTGGTGAAGATTTTGACCCTGATATTGTCGATGCATTTATGATGGATAAGGATAAGGTAGAAGAGATTTACAGTAAAAAGAGCAACTATGACAATTCATAATGTCATAGTTTCTTTTTTGTCGTCAAATAATGCGAAGTCCTTCGAGAAGAATTTTTATTCCGAGTATAACCAGCACGATACCACCGCAAAGCTCTGCTTTTGACTTATATTTGTCGCCGAAAATGCTTCCGATTTTTACGCCTATGGCGGAACAGATAAAGGTGACAACGCCTATAAATGTGACTGCGGGAACGATGCTTACGTTGAGAAATGCAAACGATACACCTACCGCGAGAGCGTCAATACTTGTAGCTATCGCAAGAAGAAACATACTTTGGATGCTCATAGAATTATCTAACGCTTCTTCTTCACCAAATGACTCTTTAATCATATTTCCGCCTATGAGAAGCAGAAGAATAAACGCAATCCAGTGAGAATATTTTGTAATCATGTCACTGAAAAGGCTTCCCATAAAATATCCTAAAAGGGGCATGAGAGCCTGAAATCCGCCAAACCATACTCCGGCTGTAACCATATGCTTTACCTTGATTTTGCCGAGTGAAAGTCCTTTGCATATGGATACGGCGAAGGCGTCCATGGAAAGACCTAATGCCAGTACAAAAAGTTCAAAAAGTCCCATTGTAAATTCCTGCCTTTTTCACAAATTTAAATAATGTTACCATAGTCGGAGCAAAGGATGAGCTGCTTACTTTACGGACAGAATTTTGTGAAACAAAAAACGAAACCTGCGGACAGCAAAAAGAAGCTGTCCACAAGTCTCGTCACTACACAACATAAAAATCTGTCCAGGATAATACCGGGTGAAAATCACCATTATGTCGACATTATCGTACGAATCAGCGCACCGACTACTCCCTTGGGGAGAACAATCATATATTCATAAAAAATATAATACCATATTTTCCCTGAAAAGCAAGTACTATTTTATAAATTACACAAGACATTTTTGAATAATAGTGATATACTTAAATAATAATACTATCAGTGTATGAACAGACAGCAAAGCGGCTGGCAAACGGTCGATTTACGGTTAGGAGGACAAAAATATATGAAAATTCTGTTTTTTGATGCAAAAAGATATGATGAAGAGTCGTTTGACGAAGAGTTGAAAAAGTATGATGACATAGCCATTGATTACATTGAAAGTGATATTGGCATAAAAACGGTGCGTCTTGCATCAGGTTATGACGCGGTGTGTGCATTTGTAAGTTCTGATTTGGGAAAAGAGGTACTTGATGAGCTTAAAAGAATGGGAGTAGGGCTTGTACTTATGAGGTGCGCCGGGTTCAATAATGTAGATACGGAATATGCAAAACAGCTTGGAATAAAGGTGTTGCGTGTGCCGGGATATTCCCCGGAGGCTGTTGCGGAGCATGCCATGGCTCTTGCTTTGGCTGTCAACAGGCATATTCACAAGGGATACATCAGGGTGCGTGAAAATAATTTCGGCTTGAACGGACTTATGGGCATAAATATGCATGGAAAGACGGCGGGAATAGTGGGAACGGGCAAAATAGGTGCAGCTATGGCAAAAATCTGTCATGGAATAGGTATGTCAGTGATTGCCTATGATATGGTGGAAAATCCTGAACTTTCATTTGCAAAATACGTAACTTTTGATGAACTTTTGTCAGACAGCGATCTGATATCTCTTCATTGTCCTCTGTCACACAGTACGTATCATATGATATGTACTGAAACCATAGATAAGATGAAGGACAATGTAATACTGGTGAATACTTCCAGGGGAGCACTTATCAAGACGGACGATCTTATAAAGGGAATCAGAAATAAAAAATTCTTCGGCGTAGGTCTTGATGTGTACGAGGAAGAAACGGCAAATGTATTTGAAAACAGAGAGGATGACATTCTTGAAACTTCAGTTACTGCAAGACTTATGTCCTTCCCGAACGTTATAGTGACATCACATCAGGGTTTTTTTACAAAGGAAGCACTCAGTTCCATAAGCGAAACTACTCTTATGAATGCGTGCGACTATAAAAACGGAAAAATAAAGCCTGCAAACGAGGTGGTGTAAGCAGACTGAAAAATTCGATGAAAATATTATATAACTCGCAAATTGCAAAGCAATTCGCGAGTATTGACTATGTAATGCGCGGGCTGCGAATCAGATACATTCGTAGCCCATTAAAATTCCGCCTTTCTGGGCATAGAAGCTGTCAAGACCGGAAGCAGGCATAATTGAAATGTCAGCCGAAGGGAGCACTTCAAGAATAAGACGTTTTAGTATTCCGGCACCCTCCTCGTTCATACAGTGGCACATAACGATTCGCGTGCCCTTTATAGTCTTTTTGAGGTCTTCGACCATACTTGCATAGGCGCGTTTTGCACCGCGTGCCTTACCTGTCACTTCAAGAGTGCCTTCTGTGCTTGCCTTTCCTATAATGGAAATGTTGAGAACACTGCTTATGGCAGCAACTACCTTGCTTACCCTGCCGTTTTTGACAAGATTGTCAAGTGAGAGCAGGTTGAATACCAGTTTGAGTTTTTTCTGATATTCTGTGATTTTGGTGCATATTGTATCAAAGTTATCATATTTTTTGATTAGTTCATTTAATTTTTCGGTTATCATAGTCATTGAAGGACCGGTTGACAGAGAGTCTATTATGCATATCTTTTTGTCAGGATGTTCTTCAAGATACATATGCTTTGCGGTAGCAGCACTGTTATAGCTTCCTGAAAGTGCACTTGTGATGGTGACGGCAAATACATATTCTCCCTGTGCGTAAGCGTTGTACCAGTCATCAGGGCTTGGACAGGCAGAGGTGGATTTTCCTTTAAAACCTTCCATATCCGCTATCATCTGACTGATATCAATGTCGGCTGTATCTGTATATTCTTTACCGTCTATGTTAATCTTAAGAGGCACCTGTGTATATTCGGTGTCGTCGGCTTTAGCGTTAAGTGTTCTCAGGTCACAGCCTGAATCCGTTACAATTACATATTTCATAATTTCCTCACATTCCGAAGCGTTAGCACTTCTGTTATTAAAAGAATTAAAAACGACATAAAATGACATTTGATAACATTACATATAGTTTTCAATACTACATTATCAGACTTTAACAATGATGTCAATATGTAGGTTGATATTTATTTGAAAAAGCTATATAATTATGATAAATCTTGAATACGGAGGTATTTGCAGTGTCGATTATAAATATCAGCAGACAGGAAAAGAAAGAAAAAATATTATCATGGATTATTGCAATATTATCATTTGTTATTGTATACGGGATTATATTTTATGTTACATGTCCCGCCATCAACTTCAGAGAATTTGATTTTTATATAGGAATTATCATAGCTCTTGTGGCAGCGGCCTTTATTTCAGGAATGTTTGCCTATATGAGAGAAAGAAAAGTATATTATACGGCTAATACAGGCATAAGCATTTCAGGTGCGGCTTTTGTAGGAATAGCGGCTGTTATTGCACTTCTTCTTGTGGTTCTTATAGCCGTGTCATCGCCTCTTTTTAATGCAAAGCGCTTCAGAAACAGAATAACCGTGGTGGAAAAGAGTGAGGAAGAGTTCAGCTCGGATCTGCCGTCCATTAACGATATAAACAAAATTGCACTTATGGATACCACAAGTGCTTCAAAGCTTGGCGACAGAGTTCTTGGAACACTTACGGACGTGGTGTCACAGTTTGAGGTGGATAACTATTACACTGTGGAAATACAGGGAAATCCTATGAAGATAGCGCCTCTGAAATATGGCAGCTTTTTTAAGTGGAATTCAAACAAAAAGACAGGTATACCGGGATATGTTCTTGTAAATCCTATCACTTCAGAAGCAGAGTTCGTGAAGGTGGAGGGCGGAATAAATTACGCTCCGAGTGCTTATTTTGGAAAGGACCTCATACGACATATCAGAATGAAGTATCCGACTAAGATATTTGGAGATTATACGTTCCAGGTGGATAATGATGGTAATGTTTATTGGATAATAACTACGCTCAAAAAGAATACGGCTATCGGATGTGAATCCCCGGAGGGAGCGATACTTTGCAATGCTGTTAACGGAAACTGCGAGTATTATGCTCTTTCTGACATACCTGAGTGGGTGGATTTGGTATTCTCAGGTGAGATGATAGAAGAACTGTATGATGATTACGGAAGATATGTACACGGATACATTAATTTCAGCAAAAAGGGTATTACATCTACCACAAAGGACTATGGATATATCTGTGTGGGAAGTGACATCTATGTCTATACCGGAATTACATCAATTGCTGCTGATGAATCTAATCTTGGATTTATTATGGTAAATTCAAGAACCGGAGAATACAGCTACTACCCGTTGTCTGGTGCCGAAGAGTACTCAGCTATGTCTGCGGCAGAAGGTGCCATGCAGAATTACGGTTATAAGGCAAGCTTCCCGAGTCTTGTCAATGTAAACGGTATTCCTACGTATATATGCGTGCTTAAGGACTCAAATAATCTTGTCAAAATGTATGCAATGATAAACGTAAAGAATTATACCATTGTGTCTGTTGAGACTACCCTTAAGGAATGTCTTAACTCTTACGAAAAAGCGTTGGCAAATGCGGGTACTTCGGCAAATCTTGATAAGCCTTCAAACAATGAGGGAACAAAGATTTTGAAAGATACATTTGTTATAACCAATATACAATATATAAATGTGGAAGGTAACACATATGTATACCTTAAGGGAGATAACGGTAAGGTATATAAGCAGCTCTTCTCCAAAAATGAAAAACTCATTTTGCTTGAAACAGGCGATAAGGTTATGGCGGAGTACACCTATGACGAAGATATCATAAGTGTTATTTCCGTGGAGAAAGCCAAATAATTGACAAAAAATTCACATATTTGTTTCAGCCTTACTTGAATATCTTTTGTCAGTGTGTTATACTATGTATGAATAAAAAGGAGTGATTTTATGGAATTTAAAAGAATTAACTCTGGAACAGTTAGATGTATAGTTGACCAGGAAGATATGGTTCAATATGATATAAAGGTGGAGGATTTTTTCAAAAACTCAGAAAATCTTCATGAATTTCTGCATATGATTGTGGAAAGAGCGGTAGAAGAAGTGGGTTATGAGCCTAAGGATTTGGGTTCGTTATCCATGCAGATTATGCCTTTGCCTCAGAACAGGCTGGCCATTACGTTGTCGGAGAACACTGCCACATCATTTAGCGACATTCTTGACAATATCAAGGAAACCATAAGTGATATGGATACAGATATTGCAAATGAGCTCGGAAGAATCGAACAGGCGATGAAAGCTAAAGAAAATCGCCTGAAGACGAGGCCTGATGAACTCTGTATAATATCCTTTGAAAACTATGAGGTGCTTACGGGATATGCCGCTTCGCTAAAAGATGTGCAGGGCATTATGTCCTCGCTTTATCATAACCGAAATTCTAAGGAGTACATACTGGTACTAAGGAAGGGCAGGGCGTCTAAGGAAAGGTTTGAAAGGGCTTTAGACAATGCGGCCGATTACGGAAAGTTTGTATCTGACAGAGAAGTGTTCGCAGAGAATGTCAAAGAATATCTGGATTGTATCATAAAGACAAAAGCAATCAACACAATAGCTGAATTGGCATAATGTATCAGGAGGAAGATATATGGCGGAGAACATTAAAGAAAAAATGTATAGTGATGCGAATAAAGTGAGGAGCGATATTCGCAGGGATGTTGAGGAAAAGAAACAGCAGATAGTATCAAAGCTTGACAATCAGTCAAGACTTAAAAGATGCAATAAGACGGTGTTTTGGTGTCATCTGACAGTATCAGGTGTCATAACGCTTGCATATATTGTAGAGTTTATAAAGGGAGACAGGACTCTTCCGTATACTCTTATGATAGCGGCACTGGCACTTGTGCCTGTAGCATTAGAGTTTATCTTTACGAAAAAAGATGCGGAAAGCACGATGGTTAAACATCTTGTGGCATTTGGATTTGCGGCACTCTACATTGTGGTATTATTTACTACTGTGACTAATCTGGCGTTTGTTTATGTCATTCCTATGCTTGTAGCGATATCTCTCTACGCTGATATAAGGTATTCCACTTTTATTTCGGTAGGAGTTGTTGTTATCAATATTCTCAGGGTAGCTATTACTGTTGCTAAAGGGGATTTTACCAAAGGAGATATTGTTGAGTTTGAGATACAGATACTTGTTATGATTATTACCAGCATATTTGCCATAGTTGTGGCATATGTGTCTGACAGAATCAACAAGGTGGAAAAGAATATACTTAAGGAGCATGAGCAGAAGACATCGGCATTGCTTGATAAGACAATGAACATATCGGGAGCTATGGTAAGCAGTATAGTTCAGGCAAACAATAAAATATCAATTCTCGGCAAGTCCATCGAAAAGACTAAAAATGCCATGCAGGAAGTAAGTACAAGCTCTGAAGAGACTGCCAATTCCATTCAGGATCAGCTCCTTAAAACAGAAGAGATACAGAATCATATTATTAAGGTAAGAGGTCTGTCGGATGACATTACAAACGATATGGCTAAGACGGAACTTGCCATCAATATAGGTAAAGAGAATGTTGACAGCCTTATAAATCAGTCGAAAGTATCGGAGGAGGCAAACCAGAGAGCTGCTCAGGAGCTTCTTACACTTAATGAGCACACTTCAAA
>CAMEJP010000041.1 GCA_945920185.1 uncultured Eubacterium sp.
TTCCGTATATTTTTTTATTACTTTTATCATGCAATCACTCCTCAAAATTCAAATTTTCATCTTTTTTACCAGTCTAAACCGTTTAATTCTTTCTTATGCGGTTTACGAACATGTTCCACCATATTCTCTTCGCAAGCTCCGAACATACGATAATTTTTCCTTGCCTGATTCAGGCTAATATTATTAGCACCACCAACATATTCTGGGTCATCTAATTGTACAATATCATCTTCCCAATAACATACTGGACATATATCAAAAGTTCCATTTGGCTTTTCGACAAAGGTATAATAGCCACAACAAGGACATTTATATTTCATACAATACACCACCCATCTCTGCAAACATCAATTTTATTTTTTCTTTCCAATGCCGTTGATAATAGTACCTTTTACTCCATTTTCAAGCAATCCTTTTATTGTTCCACGAGTATCTAATCCTAACGTGTCATCTACCATGTTAAACGCACCTTTTATTTTATCAGAACCTCGTTTGGCTAAAGTTGTTCCCGTCACAGCGTCAATAATTTTTCCAGTGAACTTTCTGGCTTCTAACATACCAGTAAATGTTATTGTTACATTTTTTTCTATAGTTTGAATATCAACTGCGCTACCTTTTTGCTTAATTTGAGCTTCCTCATTGTAGAATTTCACATTTTCAAGTGCTATAACTTCCACTAATTCTCGCTCTTTTTTAAATACACCTTTTTCTTTTTCAAAAACAACTTTTTGTGAAGTTAATGTAATTAAAAGATTTCCCTTTCCTACATTACTCGTAACACTTCCCTCATACAATACAACTTCTTCTGCTGATAAATCGTAATTTGCCATATAAATAATCCTCCCTATCTGTATATTTATCAAAATAGCAACTGTAAATTTCGCGAATATGCTTTTACATATCCGACAATCTTACCTCTCTATTTACTGAGAAAATAGTTCTAATATCGTGATGCGTATATCTACCACCAGCATAATCCTGAGCAAGATTTATGAACAAATCTACTGGCATCGCCGCTCCTGGTACATTAGTGTCTTTGTAGATAGTTTGCACTTGGCTATCAATATTGCTTCCAAATGATTCAGCTATATATGTAAAAAATGCTAAAGGGTATCTAGCTTGGCCATATGTACGATAATTTGGAATATATACATCTTCCATAACTCGTTTATGGTCTCCGGAAATACTATAACCATTCTTATATGCTTTATTATCAATTATTGCACAATATTGTCCTTCTTCTGATTCGATAAACACGTCAGGAGTATTTCCTATCGGACCAACATGCTCCGCACGCATATGAAAAATGTTTTTAAACATCTCACAAGTTGCAACTTCAAAATCCCTTGCTCCTGATGTTCCCATATGTGCTAATTCTTTATACGATAAGAAGAAATCATCAATATTTCCTTGTGGATAATTTTTACGCAAAAATTTTTCCACCACGAGTTCATCTATTCCAGTATTTCCAGAAACTTCAACTACTAATTCATGAGTAACTTCTCTAACTGGTCTCTTAAGAGCAAACAAAACATATTCTTTCCTCATTCTAGCTTCATTGATTTCTTTAAGGGAAAGTGTTTCTTCTTTATCAAATTCTCTTAAATCTTTTGCAGAAGTTCCTCTACCAAAAGCTCGTTGATAGTTCTCGGTTAATTCGGGATTTGGTATATATTTAGGTGTATCTTGTATAAATGAATCTACATCGGATTCTTTTCCATCTCGAATAAAAATGGTCTTAAATCCACGGTCTACATATTGTGTTAATCCCAAATAATTGCAAAATGTGTTGGCAATATTGTAATATGCATCCATTCTCAACTTAATATCTTTAATCTGATTAGGGGGCATTCCTTCAACAACAAGTATTTCATCTTGAACCTTTATTGAAACATCCCCCGTATTTCTATGCTTAAGTATATTATCTTTTACTTTTTCATAGCAGGCTTGATTATCAGACTCCGCTTCGTGAATAACTATAAATGCAATTTCTTCCATTGTTAAATAGTTTTCTAAAGCTTCATCTCTTAATAGTCTTAGTAAAAATTGGAATGGATGTACCTTAAATGAATGGTCTACGGAACCACTACCAGACCAACACGCAGCTGATGGATATTGATATTTCTGTAGCTGAATGCGCATTGCATCTACAAAACTAATTTCACCTTTTACGATGGCTTCACCAACAAGTGTCATTCGACATAAGCCGTTATCATCCTCAGTGAAAATCAATCCTAAATCTTTCATTTGTTTAAATAGTGTTCGAATACCGCCACCACCGGCTCCTGCTTTTCTTGCACGAAGTTTTCCATGTTCGGTAATATTTCTACGCTTCAATTCATCTTCAAATGCAAATTGTAGCTCTTCATTTCCAGCCCATTTTTTGCCTACACATACATCGCTATATGCAATAAGCGCTGGTAGTATATTTGTTAACTGTCTTTTTTGACGTGATACAAACCAATGATTATATGGCATATTTACTACACCGCCTTCCTACTCTGTCATATTCGGTTCAACCCAAGGATAATCTATTTTAGCAAATGTATTTAATATAGCTCTAAAAATGATTTCAACACCCTTTGGAGGAACTGCCATTCCTATCTGTTTTCTAACAGACTGATAATTTCCGACAAATTCGTATTCATCTGGGAATGTTTGTATTCTGGCACGTTCTCTATTTGTTAATTCCCTCTGCTCGTCTGACCAATGATACATAAACGTTCCACCACCACCGGCAGCTGTAACTGTATAACTTGGTTTATCTGGGTCAAGCTTTCTATAAATTTGACTAATTTTAGTCTTTGTCTTTATACGTAATTCTTCTGGCATTTCTGCTGTCCATACATTTTCGCCCGGTTTGATATATGATAATCGTTCTTTTACCTTCGCATTTAATTTACGAATTTCATTATTAGTTGCCGTTTTTGGAATATTTGAAAGAGCGGTTCTAGCACTAATATCTATATCCTTATATGGTTCTGGTGAAGGAACTCGGAATTTATATCCTTGCGCATCTAAATCTTTTCTTATTCCAACAATAATAATACGATGACGTGTTTGTGGAACACCATATTGCTCAAATTTATACATATTAGTTACCAAGACATAGCCCGCATCTTCCATATCTTTTAAAATTTGTTTAAAGTGTTCTCCGGCACCTGCAGATTTCATTCCAGATACATTTTCTGCTAAAAACCACTTTGGTTGAAATTTCTTTAACACTTCTATTCCGTACCAATACAGCATACCAAACTTATCATTATCTAAACCCTGATGTTCGCCGACATTGGAAAAACTATTACACGGAAAGCCATATGCAAATGCGTCAATATCACTAAGTTTATTTATATCTAAATCTCTAACATCCTCACAGTAAACTGTGCTTTCATCTCCGCCACAATGATTCTTCGCATATGTTTTACATGTGTCTGCATCAAAATCTGATGCCCATGCATGTTTTATTGTATATTTGCCGTCATCACTTTTAGCGTTATGTGCACCACAGGCAATTCCACCGGGACCCGAAAAGAGCTCGCCCAATCTAAATTCTGTTGATATATTCATCTTCTTTTCCTCGCAATTTTATTTTGTTTACCATTTTAAGATAAATGGTGTCTAAAAAAACGGTCTCTATAGTGACAACGGTTTTTGAATACTCTTATCACCATTTACAAGCGTATAAATATCTCTTTCTGCAGGTGTAAGCTCTATTGCAGTGTTGAGATAGTCTTCTTTGTCTACAATACCATCTTGGCTTACATATGCTACTGATATGCGAAGCGATAATAAGCCCATATCCATACCTGATATCTGCTCATAGATTGTCTTTGAGGAAGTTAAGAATGTTACCTTTCCATTTGGCTTAATACTTCCTGCTTCTTGGCTGCCAAGGAATGTGATAAGTTCCTCTTTTGATATGGTTGGCTTATTTACCGGAATGAAATACCACATCTCAAATGGAGCGTCATCCACCTTTATAGATATAGGACCACCAAGGCGTGAATCGGTATTTGCCATTGTCCAAGCAAAACTTACCTTCATAAGTGACATAAGAAGTGTACTCATAATACCTATCTGTACTTCACCGGCATCATCATCTATTTCTTCCTCTATGTACTTTGATGCGTCATATCCGCTTGCAGTCAAAAGCTCTTCATAGGTAACATCCTTTGTTGCCTTTGCAATCTTCTTTATCGTGGTAAGCGTTGGAGCAGCCTCTGTCTTAAGGTTTAAATATCTGCTGATACATCCAAAGCTTAAGTCAGCGTCTTTTGCAAATGCAGAGTTGGAACGTGTTCCTATCGCTCTTTTTAGCACATCTCGGAAATCTTCTTTTATAAATTCAAAATCGGTCTCTACGTTTCTTTTCATATCAGAATCCTCCATATAGGTCAGATTATAACATAAAGTCGTAACTTTTCATAGATTAATTGTGATTTTTTCTTTGTTTCACTATGTTTCATCTCTTGTGTTTTTATTGGATTATAACTTTATCCTAAAATTTTATTCATAAAGTTACAACTTTATCTTGATTTTTTGTGTTTTACGTGTATAATGTACTTAAAGTTATATTTAAATTATAACATTACGATTATAAAATGTGATTTTATGTATAACTAAAAAATTTTCTTTTGCAAATTTAAGGCATTATAGCAAAACGTTACCACATTAATAATAGAGGATATTGTAAATTTTCATATATTGGGACTTGAAAATTTTTACCATCAGCTTTTTTTGACTCCAAGTAATATATGAAAAATTTTTTCTTAGGCAGTGAGTACTCATATCGACCACAAATAAAATGTAGAAAAAAATTTGCAAAAAGTTTGACCTACTTTTTGCAATCGTCAATTTCGAACCCTAAGTAATATATACAAGGACAAAAAACAGAGGAGGTGAACGGATTGAAAAACTACATATCAGACAGTGTAAGTCGTGGAAGCATTACATACTTTCTTATCCGTTCATCTTCGGATGGAAAGATAGTGGACTTGCCTACAAAGTACTTAAAGCACAAATATCATATGCACCAGTCACGAAAGACCATTAAGAAAGCGGCATTGGTGCTCTCATGGTACTTAAACTATATGGACGAGCAGGGGCTTACCTTTGAAAAGGTATTCGCGCTTTCCTACTCCACACAGCAGGAGCACTTTGTAGGATTCTTACATTGGATTAAGGCGGGCAGACACGCAGAAGGTCATACTTCTACGGACAACAACACAGCAAACAGTTATCTTAGGGCTATCTTTGGTTTTTATGAATTTCTTATTGTGGAATATGAAAACTTTCCAGACCTTAAGGTGCTTGATGATGCAACTGTTGGTTATACAACAACCGCCGGTATCCGCTTTAAGAAGAATGTGAAATCTTTTAAAGGGTACTTACCAAAGAAGACCACCAAGGCATCATCCATAAGTGAAGATGATATTAAAACCTTAATAGCTACCTGTACTTCCAAAAGGAACAAGTTAATGTTGCTTCTTTTAATGGAAACCGGGCTACGTATCGGGGAATTACTTGGTGTGAAATATACAAGTGATATCGACTATGAAAACCAAAAAATCTTTGTACGTTACAGAAGCAACAATGAAAATGGTGCTCTTGCAAAATATGCAGAAGAAAGAGGGATGTTAGTATCCCCCTCCACCTTTGCATTACTACAGTTATACCTTGCAGAAAATGCAGACTTACTTAAAGATACCGAGTACCTTTTCATATCAGAAAGCGGTGTTACTAGAGGAAAGCCTTTAACAGAGAGTGCTGTTTATTCTGTGTTAGAGGGACTTGCAAAAAAGACTTCTCTTCGTACACATCCTCACGCTCTTCGTCATTACTTCGCAAACGAGAGAAGAAAAGCCGGATGGGATATAGCTATGATCTCTCGTTCGCTTGGACATAAAAATATCGCTACTACAGAGTCGTATATGAACGTGGAAGAGAATGAAATAACACTTGCTACAGAAGATTATTACAAACAGACAACAGCACTTATTGATATTGACGATTTTATATAGCCTGCTTTTACCATTGTGGACGGCTTTTCATACTTGTAAAGCCGTACCCCACAAAATAGACCTTGCTTGACAAGTATGTGCAAGCCATCTGTTTTGTGATTAAGCAGTTCTGATAGAAAAACTATACCAAAGAAATGGAGGATTTATGGGAGCACTTAAGCTACTACGATTTGAAAATCAAATATCGACCATACGCCAAGAACTCTCATTATCTGAGTTTCTTGGTGCAAAGAAGTTAGAACTTATTGAGGCGTTTTGTGATAGCAGAAGCATTTATTCACTTTCGGATATCACTACAAAGGATTTAGTTGCTTTCTATGAGCACATAAAAGCACAGCCTTTTCTTACAGAAAGTCAGAAAGGTGCCTATGCTTCGGCACTTGAAACTGCAGTACGCCTCTTTAATGAAGGCATATACGAAAACCTTAAAAACGCATGTGATTCCTCACAGCTTTCTAAGGCACCGCTTAACAAGGCATTTGTATTTCTATCAATCAATCATATCGAATCTTTGGATGGAATTACAGCTACGCTTCGCAAAGAATATGAAAAATATCTATTACTTACCGGCTCAAAGAAAGCCAATGAATACATAAAGGTATTAGACCATTTAAAAGTGATAAGCATAAAGGAAGCATACGAGGGACTAAAAAAACCTACTTTTGAATATAAACCAGAGCTTATATTTCTTGCTTATCATCCAAACCCTACGATAGCAGAAACTTACGAATACACGCAGAAGAAAGAGCCATTATTTTTTGATTTCTCTCTTCCTGCATCTGACACCTTAAAGCGTCAGGTATTTTCATTACTTAAGTTTTTCGTAGAAGAAAGAGAAGAAATCTCCACCCACTATCGCATACAGCAATGTATTACTCCGTTATGGAACTTTTACAACTACTGTGTGATGTGTGGTGTTGAAGATATAAACAAACTTACCAAGCAGGAAGTGGATGGATTTATGGATTACCTTAAATCACTCCCACAGAAAAACTTCCTAACGGCAAGTCAGATAGTTGGAACAATCAGAAGATACACTTTTGTAAATGCTCCTGCTATCAACTGGGATGCAAACGTCTGGTACATGGAACGCTTCAAGATAGCAGAAGAACGTATTAACCCTGCAAATCCTATTGATACCATCTCATTTGATGATATTGCCATTGCAGAAAATGCCGCTCTTCTAAAAACCTATATGCGTTATCTTATCGGACTTGCCCCAAGCTACTCTATGCAATCGGCACGTAGCACTTACTACTATGCGAAACAGTTCTTAAGCTACTGTGATGAAAGCGGTATTTATCTTTCGTCACTTACAAAGGAACACCTTGAAAACTATATACAGCTGCTATCTAAAAAGGATATTAAGCCCGATAGTTACAATTCCTCTATTAGCGGAGTTGCACAATTTATAGGATTCCTTGAAACAAAAGAACTGATTGCCCCAGTATTATTCCCATTCGAGTACTACAGGGCAAAGACCACATACTTACACAAGGATATCTCCGTACCAAAAGATGATATGGCAAAAATCCTATCTCTTCTTGGCAAGTTCCCGGAAGACCTACGCCTTATGATGCTTAATCTTTGGTGTATCGGGCTTCGTATCAATGAAGTATGTGCTATCAAAGGTAGTGCCTATTCTTTTGACGGAGAAACTGCATGGTTTCTAATCTACCAAAACAAAGCCAAAAGAGAAAAACGCATACCGATTCCATACGAGTTATATAAGCTGATGAAGGAATACATTTCTAAAAATGGCATTGGCAAAAATGATTATGTATTCAAATCTTCAAAATGCGGACAGCCATATAAAGAAGGAACTTTCCGCAAGAAAGTCAAAGCTATCCTTGATGCCCACGGAATCAATTTCCGCTCACACGGATTTAGACACACAGTTGCTACTGACCTTTATATGAATGGTTGCAACATTCAATCCATCCGTGAATATCTTGGACATTCAAGTGAGGAAATGACAAAGCACTACATTGACCACCTGCCTAATGTAATCGACAAGTTAAACGCCGATTATTTCTCCACAAAAGGAAACTGGCAGGATGAGTAAAGGAGGCACAAATGAAGCTATACTTCAAAGAATTTAAGTGTTATGAAAATGTACCATTAGAGGATAGGGATGAATTTTATCAGCCAGACGCATACTTCGATTTATCACTACTTCCTACTACGAAGCTTATGGATGAAATGGCAGTATTTCTTATGGACAGATGCAATACTCTCACATTTAAGAGCCTATATATAGATTATCGCACCTATTTAATTGTAGCGGATTTTATAACAAGCTCTTACCCGGCTCTTGAAAGCTATCTGGACTTAGATATGGATGAGTGTACTGCACACCTTAAGGCATACCTTGTTTCAAGGGACATTTCGCCAACAAGAAAGAGCAACAATACCAAAGGATATGTATATCATCCGGCAATTTACTACATTGGAAAAATTCATAGCTTTCTTGCACCAAAAGACAGAATTTACTTTAAAGACCTTGAGTGCTATGAAAGAGCCAATATCACAGAAGATTTACCGGATACATATTTCGACTTCACAAGGCTACCATCCAAGGAGCTTTCCGATGAACTTAAGGAATTTGTTTCTTATAGAGGCTCCGTAGTCTCTTATGGAAGTCTTACTGTAGAAAGACGTGGATTTATGCTTGTATCTGCATTTTTAGCAGACACATATCCGGCAATCAAATCCTTTAGAGGTATTGATGAAAGCCTATGCATCCGCAAATTTAAAGCGTGGCTTCTTAAAAACAATCAGGCACTTACTTTCACAAAAAACCGAAGAGACAGACCAGACGGGGAGCGAAAGGATAATGAAGCCATCTACTATCTAAAAAAGATAATAGCTTACTTTATAGAAGATGATGGAGCATTTCACTTTGAAGATGATACATGGCAGTTAGAAAGGATAGACCCTGCACTTGTTACACCAAGTATTAAATCAACCTATTCCTTAAGCTTTGACAACATTAAAGCCACACATTTCAAAGATGAAATAAAGCAAATCATTCTGGTTCGTCTTAAGGAAGTAAAGGTATCTACTGCACGGGCGGAGATTGCTGCTATGAGAGAATTTTGCAACTACTTGGCAAGAGATTTTCCACAGATTACATCACTTACGGAAGTGGATAGGGAAATCATAGAAAGTTATCTTATCTACATTTATACAGAAGATACCAGGCGCAAGAACTACCGGTCAGAGCTTATGCATCTTAAAAGCGACTTACATACTTTCGGGAAAATGACAGAAACACCGACACTCTCCCGATTATTCTTACCACAAGATTTTAATAAGGGTGGACTTAGTGTATATCGCTTTTATTCTGACAGTGAGATTAAGACACTTAACAGTGCATTTAAGCTATTACCGGAGCAATATGGACGTGCAATCATCTTACACGAAATCCTTGGTTGTCGTATATCTGAAACGCTTTCCTTGAAAGCAGATTGCATTATAACAAAAGAGGACGGAAGCAAATACATCCGTATCACACAGCACAAGGTAAACCGTGAATATGAAAAGCCAATCAATGCAGATATTGAAGCACTGATAAACAAGGCGATTGCATATACCCAAGGCTTACATGGTACTCGTGAATATGTATTTGTATCTGACAAGGACCCGAATAAACCAATGCAATATTCGGCGCTATATTATCAGCTCTCTTGCCTCATCTATGAAAATGATTTAAGAGACGATAACGGCAACCTATTCACAGTTGGCACTCATATCTTCCGCCATGTATATGGCAAACGATTATGTGATATGGGGCTTGATGATTCTACTATTGCAAAGCTACTTGGTCATAGTGGTACCGGCTCTGTTAAGTACTATCGCCAGATGGGTAGTAAAGCCCTTGCAGATGAGACCAAAGATATGCGTCACAATAAGGATGCACTTATTAAAGCACACAAAGGAGGTTGGAACTAATGGCAAATTATACGGAAATGGTAAATTCAAGAAAAAAGGTTAGCGAGGACCTCACAAATCTCGCCCTGCAGGTAATAAATGAAATGGTTACTGACGGAGAGGTTGTAAGTGTGAAAACGCTTGTAGAACGCACCGGCTGTTCAAGAGATTTCTTCTACAAAAATGCGGAAGTAAATGAAGCTCTAAGACAAGCCCAAGAGCTACAGACCGGCAAGGTATTTATGTCAAAACAAAAGGTTGTTCTTGATAAGGCACTACAAGCAGAAAATCAAATGCTTAAACAGAAACTTAAAAAAGTAGAAGCTGAAAGAGACTACTTCAAGAAACTTTATGAAACCAAAAACTCTAACGAGTTTGATTACATCAACAATTTATAAAAGAAAGAGAGGATTTTATTTATGAGTCAATTATTTATCGGCGTAGACGTAGGCTACGGAAACACAAAAACACCACACACTGTATTTTCAAGCGGAGTAAAAAGACACGCTACAAAACCACCAATCAATTCAATGGTGGTAGAAACCAATGGAGGCTACTATTCAGTAAATCACTCCAAGAGTACTATTCAGGAATCCAAAACAACCAACGAGGATATGCTTATTCTCACATACGCTGCTATCGCAGAAGAAATGAAAAGAGAAGGTATCACAAGAGCAGATATCCACCTTGGCGTTGGCGTTCCTCTTACACGTATGGGAGCAGAAAAAGAGGCTATGCTTGAGTACTACAAAAAGAATTGTAGTCCGGTCTTCAAATACGAAGATGTAACCTATAGCATCCACTTCCTTAGTGTAAATGTATACCCACAGGGCTACGCAGCTGTAGCAGGATTTCTTCAAAGCCTTGGTAAGTTAGCACTTGTTATTGATATCGGAAGTTGGACAATCGACATCTTACCTATCAAAGAGGGCAGACCGGACTTAAGCAAATGCACAAGCTTATCTATGGGTACTATCACTTGTATGCACAAAATCAACGAGGAACTCAGAGCACAATTCAATAATGAAGTTGATGAAGTGCTCCTTAAGGATGTAATGATTACCGGTACAAGCACTGATTTACCACCAAAGTATTTAACTGTTATCCAGCAGGGAATCAATACTTACGTGGATGAAATCATGGGTAGCTTAAGAGCACTTAAATTCAACCTTGATACTACAAGACTTGTCTTTATCGGCGGTGGAGCAACTATCATCAGACACTTCTTGGATGCAAAGAAATATCCAATGGCAACGGTTCTTGATGATGTACATATCAACGCTAAAGGATATGAAAGCCTTATGAGAAGACAAGTTCAGACTGGAGGCTTGAAGTAATGGATATCACAAGAAAGACCATTCGCTTCTATGATTCTGACAAGGACAAAGTTGCACTTGAGGTGTTAAACAATTATGCCGACTATGGTTTTTCTAGTGCCAATGATATGGTAGTTGGTGCCTTGTATGAACTTGCAAGGCATCACTCACCGGGCATATCAGATATCACACCTAATGAGTTAGCTGATATGATAGCTGAACGACTTAGCGGTAAACTTCACGTAGTACAAGCGGCTGATACTACAACTGCAACTACTACACCGGCAACTTATTCTGTGGAGTCACTTGATATAGTGCAAGATGATAGCGGACTGGATGATGCATTAGACTTTATAAATAGTTTTTAGGAAGGTGGTTTACATTTTGGTTACACACGTAAGAAGTCCTGCATAGGACACAGATTTACTTATTCTCCCACTTGCGGAGCCTTTGGTATTGGTCATGGGATTTAATTGATTTCACACTTTGAGCAACCTTATAGCATTGCCAGTGTCTATGATAATAAGGTTGTCCCGGATGCTTATGATAGACAACAATTGGATAGTCACACATCAAGAAGCTTGTCTTCTTAATTATCCAATAGTCTTTGCTACACTTGCTTTGAATCTCTACAAAGTTCTCTTCTGAGACATAGCGTAGCACCTTGAAGTAATGGTTATTTATGTAGCTTAGTTCTTTCTTGGTAAACATAGTGAACTCCTTTCTCTGATTAATACTGTATGGAGATAGAACTGATTGATTGATAGATGGATGGATGGATATATTCCTACCATAGATAAGGTATTAACTTAATATATATGTAGAAGAGGTACAGTGGTTATCCATTAAAATCAATATAATCTCAACAACACCTATTCCGTCATCTTCAGAAAAAAATTTTTTAATCTCATTCATGTACATTTACCTAAAGGCTTATAAAAACGGGTATTACCACTATCGCTATGACTATCACGAGCATAAGCATCATCGGCATCAAAAGCTTTGTAGACGCCTCTTCTCCCATTTTTCTTGCCATACTTTTTCTCTGCTCCAGTGCAGTATATGCTTCAAGCGACAGCTTACCCGTTAAGCCTTCATTTCCCTTTCTCAAATTTTGTGTCAATATTGCTGCTAATTTTGTATATTCGTGTATTTTGCATCGTTTTGCAAAAGCCTCATATTCTCCTGTTTCAGAAAATCCCGCCTCAAGCCGGTTTTGCGTAACTGCCATTTCTTCATAGGCATATCGGAATTTTCCGGTTTTTTTATACTGCATCACTATCCTTTCCCATGCCCGCCTGACAGTCATTCCCGAACCTATAAGCATGGTAAGTTTTAAAACTATTTCAGAATAATCAATAAGCATCTGTCTGTTTCTTTTTATCATTTTTGCCTTAAGCGTTCTGTCCGGCATGATAAGCATTATTATTCCTATTGCCGCTCCGACAAGGAAAATAATCGTACTGTTGCTTTTTTCTCCCGATTTGTATGTTACATCTTTGCCATCTATCTGATTCGGAAGAACAACCTCGTCTTTATACGGATTTTCCTCCTGAGCATTTTTTATCGCTGTATCAATATTTTTTTCAAAGCTCTCCGCTGCGGAATAATCATATGGTTTTACCGTAACATAAATATCGTAATCCGCACTGTAATCCATATATTTCAGGGTAGCCGTGAGCATAATCTCTCTGTCGGTTTCAATTTCTTTATTAAAGACGTTGCCATAATCGTCCACTATATCCCTGTCGCTGCTCTTCCATTCCACACTGACAATATTATCCGTACATTGAGTAATAAACTTAAGGTTTGAATTTACCTCGTCAAGGCTTTTGTTGTCTGCCGGCAGCATACGCTTTATTTCCTCATAGCCTTTTTTAAAACATTCCATGACTTCTTTTTCAGTGAGCTTTACGGAGGATATATCTGCATTTATGTTATATTTTTTACCTTCTGATTCTACAATAAGATTATATGTTTCACTTTCTTTATTGGCAGCAGGCCTTTTTATCGTATTATTCTTTATGGCATATCTTCTTGCCGACAAATCTGCAGTAAAAGCTAATATGCATGCCGCTAAAATAATCAATATGGTAACTGAACCTTTCTTTGCTATATATGCATACACATTATCCTGCTTTAAACTTGCCAAATCCTGTTTTGTAGCGTTTCTTAAACTAAGTTTAAAATGCTTGTGGCAAAAATCATATATATACAATGCTAAAGGATAAAAAAACCTTATCGCGTCTTTTTCTTTTGCAAATTGTCTGATAATCTCCGCTTTGTAGTCTCTTTTTATAAATGAAAATACAAGTATGATTGCCACCGTAAGAATAAATATCATAGCTTTCTCCTTTTTACACTTCTATATCCGCTATTTTCTCTGACATAAACACCGCCGCCATGTAACATATAAGTGCTGCTGACATAACACAGATTCCAAACAGATTGTGGTATAAAGGTTTTAACATATCCGGCATGGTCAAATTCAGGTATAGAATTATGGCAAATGGTATAATATTCATAATTTTCTGCTCAAATCGCTTAGCTGATACCAGAATTTCTATATCACGTTTTACGTTCTGCTTATCACGAATATTGTCAGCCGCAGTCTTTACTATGGAAATCAGGTCGCCTCCGCTTCTTTTTGCAAATCTGAATACCTCTGAAAATGTAATTATATCTTCGTTTTCACTCTTTTTTGCAAATTCTTCCAACGCATCCTCCACAGTTTTATTCATTTCGATTTTCTTTGTTATAATGCCAAATTCTGAAGCTAACTCACAGTCCTTTCCATACAAAAGTTCCAGTTCTTTCTTAGCCTCTTTAAAAGCATTTTCAACAGAGTAGCCTGCAAAAAGAGCTGCGCTTACAGACGAAAGACCATCCGCAAACTGTACACCTGACTGTATTTTTTTCTTTTTCATACATTCCTGACATTCTCTTAAGACATATACATACACCAACGGAAACAATAAGAAAAATGCAATAAAAGAATTATAGAACGAATAAGCTACTGCCGCGGCAATACTTATTCCCTTTAGAAATAATAACATCAATGTACCTTTAGGTATCTGCTTCATTAATGTAAACTGATTTTTCATATACCTCCTTAAGCTTTTTTGATTTTATCTGTCCGCAGGATACATATGTATCAGATGAAGAGTCATAGCAGAATAAAGTATTCATAATAACCTCACCATCTGAGTACCCTGCCACTTCTGATATCTCCTCTACCCTTCTTGCCCCTTCCCTGTATCTTTTAAGATGCACAACTATATCTATAGCAGACGCTATCTGCATTCTCACGGCACTTAACGACATATCCATTCCCATGAGAAACATAGTCTCGAGCCTGCTTATCATATCTGAAGCACTGTTGCTGTGACCTGTGGAAAGGCTGCCGTTATGTCCTGTATTAAGTCCCTGCAAAAGGTCTATGGTTTCTTCTCCTCTGACCTCTCCTATGATAATTCTGTCGGGACGCATCCTTAAAGAAGTCTTTATCAAATCACGGATTTTGATTTCATTTTTTCCTTCAATATTCTTGCATCGTGTTTCAAGCCTTACAAGATTGGAAATATGCTTTATCTGAAGCTCCGCAGAATCTTCAATGGTAATGACTCTCTCATCTCCCGGAATATATTCGGAAAGGATATTTAGAAATGTAGTCTTACCTGCTCCCGTGCCACCGCTTATAAATATGTTGCACTTATTTTCCACGGCTGTTTTTAAAAAATCAGCCATTTCCTGACTTATGCCACCTGTCTCTATAAGCCTTGACATTGTGAGCGGCGTCCGATAGAATTTTCTTATCGTAACAACAGAACCATCCAGTGAAATGGGGCTTAATACTATATTGACCCTTGCTCCGCTTTCAAGCCGTGTATCAAGAATTGGTGACGACTCATTTATTCGGCGGTTTGCCCTTGACGCAATCTGCTGGATAATATCTTCAAGCCGTTCTCTGCTCTCAAAGCTTTTTTCACATTTTTCAAGACATCCTTTGCGCTCTACAAATATACGGTCATATCCGTTTATCATAATCTCTGTCACCGTATCATCCTCAAGCAAATCCTCCAGAATATCAAGCTTTCTTATTGAATTGTATATATTTTTTCTAAGCTTTTGCCGCATGCTGACAGGAGTATAATTTGCATGGGCATACTCACAGACAGTTTCGTCTATTATCCTTAAGAGTTCTGATTCGCCCATATCCGTACCCGGATCTGCTCTTTCAAGTACCAGACTCTTAAGCTGTGTCACAGTGTTATTCATCGACTGCCTCCTATAAGCTTTTAAAGTAATTGTCTGACTGCATTCCTAAACTCACTGTCTTCTCCTCTAAAGTATGCCACTTTACCTCTTTGTGCATAGATTTTTTCCGGCAAAGTTATTCTTTTGGTATGCGGACAGCATAAATTTTTCTTTTGTATAAACATCTCATATTCCTCCAATCGTGCTTTCTGAATTTCATCTTCTGCTGCCGAAACGTATACGGTATCACATCCATCAAACAGCTTCCATTGATTTCTGACGGCATTGCCTATAACCACTACCAAAGCCTTGAAAAGTCCGCTTTGTGCAATCATCCTAAGCATTCCGCAAAACACCTCTGCCTGTGTGTACTGCAAATCCTCCTTGCAGATACACGGTTTTACGATATGTACTCCATTATATATGGTGCATGAATCGCTTAACATTTTCAAAAAAGTTTCATTCTGCTCAACATAATAATAAATAAGGTCTGACAAATCATTTGTATCCCCTATGGAAAATATTTTCTCAAGTCCTGAAAATTCTTCAAGATTTAAAAAAAGTACTTCTCCTGCCGATGCGTATTCGTAAGCAATATTAAGTGCTATCGCTGTGTTCATATAATCTCCCGTGGGCGAATAGATGCCTGTAATAAGGATTTTTGATTTATCATCGTAAGATATTTCTGTTCCGGTAATATTTATGATATCTTCTATTATTTTTCTGACAGACTGATATCTGTATATGGTTCCGGGTTCTTTTGTATTCTCCTCCGTCAACGGTATTATTCTGTCAATATCATATTTATCAAAATCGTCACACAAGGACGCTTCACATGCCAGCATCACATCTATCTTTCTGCTTTGCGTATAACTTTCCACGGAAGCTTTGTTGGTAAACGCCACCACCTCAAAAGGAAATGCCTCATAAGCACTGATTGCCTTAATAAGCCTCGCAGTATACTCTGCATTTACATCAAAAATTCCACATACTCTAATTCCAAAAACCTCCATTCTGTTTTAATAATGCTTTTAAAATCTCAATAATCACACTTAGTGCTATCGCAACTGAAAAATGTATTCTGTGCGATTCGCTTACCATGGATATCTCAGGCAGTCTTAGTATCTCAGATAAATTTGCCATAGACAGACTAAACGTGTTCCTCCTTTCTTTGGACCTATGCACATATTTTCCAATAATCAACTTAGTTATGGACATAATTCCACCGATAATAACTGCTGATACAATACATCTGACAATCCTTAAATATCCTGTATAAGCACCTATTACACAAAACATTTTCACATCACCGGCTCCGATTCCGCGTATGACATACACAGGAAACAAAAGGGCAAATGGCAGTAAAAAGCCTATAAGCTCTGATGTAATATCATATTTTTCAAATACTATATGAAGGGGAAAAACGCATAACAGAGCTGATATATGAAATATATCAGGTATTCTGTATTCCTTCATATCCCATGCAACGCAAAATGTCAGGTATACCAAAAGTACACAAATAACCGTGCTTTCATACATATTCATATTAACTTTGGAAATACGGGACGAAATGTCCCAAAGATACTGTTAAAATATCCATAACTATGTGAATTATTGATGTGTATGTATAATAACACATATTTATGTAAACGTCAATAGGCTTTTTAAATATATGTAAGAATTTTTGTGTATATGGCAATTTGTCCGTGTCTATACTTTTATTAACAGTAACTGTTTGTGAATGGAGGACAGTATGAAATTTATAATTAAGAAACCTTCTATGAAAAAGGATATTGAAACAATAGAAAAGAACAACCTCTCAAGAGAGATTGTTCTTGCAAAAAATGCTCTTATGTCTGCACAGTCTAATTTTAACAATGCAACTGATCCGCTTCTTATTGACTGCTATATTTATCAGGTTCAGTCCGAAGAACTTCGTTATAAGTTTTTACTTTCGAGAGCCAAGGAACTTAAGCTTTAATTATCTTATAAAGTTGGTCTTTACGGGAGTTTCCGGAACAGGCGTGTCTATACCCGCTTCCTTACCTGCATTTATACATTTCAGAAGCCATGCCATATTTCTTCCTATGCCGCGCATTATCTGAAGACCTTCAAGATCCTTTGCCACATCCTCAGGAGAACTTCCGTGTACCATTGGCCAGTATGAAGATGATACAAGCGGCATATTTCTTATGGTAAAATATTTCTGAAGTACATCTATGCTGGCGGTGGTGCCGGCTCTTCTTGCACTTACCACTACCGCTCCCGGCTTATGGGAAAGATTCGGAACAGCCGTAAACATTCTGTCGAGGAATGATATCATCGCTCCGTTTGGCGATGCATAATAGACGGGTGAACCAAATACAAATCCGTCCGCCTCTTTGGCAAGTTCTATTACCTCATTCAATCTGTCATCAAAAACACATTTTCCCAGTTTTTTGCAGCCTCCACAACCCACACAGCCATGTATATAGTCATTTCCTATGTGAAAGATTGTAGTTTCAATTCCTTCGCTTTCAAGCGCCTTACTGACCTCGCTCAAATCAGTAAATGTACATCCGTTAGCCTTTGGTCTTCCGTTTATAAGTAATACTTTCATAATTCCTCCATTCTGAGCGCTAATCCTGTATAATGATATCCGATGTATTTTAACGCTCCTACATACCATTATATCACATTTTACCTCTATTTTGACTGATTTGTATGATAAAATTGATGTTATCCACAAAGTTTTTCACATTTTAAGAGGATATCCACATTTATTTGCCTTATATGCCCTGGTCAACAACGATTCCTTTTATCTCCTCGCTTGTAAGTCCCAGTTCATTTATAAGCTGTTCCAGGGATTTGTTGTCCTCCATAATCTCATCCCTGCTGCCTGCATTCTTTACTTCCTCATAAAATGCACCTATTTCATACATATCCTTTTCTGACTTGTCTTCCTTGCGGTATTTGTCCCCTTTCTCACGTACATTTTCTATCTGTTCCTGCGTCTTTTCTTCTTTTTCCTTCTTTTGGGCAGCCTCTTCCTTTTCCTCTTCAAGCTTTTCGTCAATGTTGTCTTTGACTTGCTCATAAAGCATACCTTTTATATCATCCCCGGCAGCCTTCGTTATCTCTTTGCCCTGCGAAACGGCATCGTACATATCATGCTGCTTTAAACGCTCTATTCCGACATCCCTTATAATGGCACTTTCTTTTACAATCTCATATTTGTTATCGGTAATTTTATCGCTGTATTCTTTTTCTATATCATCAAGTCTAAGCATTTTCTCCTGATATTCCGTAAGTCCCCTGTCGTTGATTTCTGCAACTTTTTCTCTTTCTTCCTTTGACATATTTAAAGCGGTTTGAGGATTATTAGCTTTACGCAAAAGGTCCAGTTCCTCATCCTCAACATTACCCTCGTATATAGCATATTTTTCTCTTAAAGCGTCTCTTTCTTTGCTTACATCGGATAAAATGTCTTTATATTCTTTATTCTGCTTCTCAAGAGATTTCATCCTGTCACGTCTTTCCTGCAAATCTACATCTATTCCGTATTCTTTCTGAAATACCTCTTTCATAAGCCCTACTGCCATACTTCTTGCTTTTTTTCTCTTCTCTTGCACAGGGTCAGAAGTTATATTAAGATTGGTAGCTTTAATGGAAACATTCTTTTTGGTATTTTTAATCTGTTCCTGCCTGTTTGCGTTATTGTCATTCAAATTGATAACTGTATTTGTATTTTTAATTTTCATATTTACCTCACATTCCGAAGTGTAAAACTAATAGCTGCTTACAAATCTCAAAAAGGTTATCCGCCTACTTTGTTTTTTATATCGTCACAAACTTTAATAAAGTATATATCTTAAAATGGATTTACCATATGTAATGACATCTGTTTTCTATTTTATACGTTTGAAAACAGATAGCGTCACAGACACATAAAAAAGCTCACAGAAAAATCTGTGAGCCAAGTCGGTTGAAGCGGAGTAAGAGGGATTTGAACCCTCGCGCCGGTTGCCCGACCTACACCCTTAGCAGGGGCGCCTCTTCGGCCTCTTGAGTATTACTCCGAACTAATAAAACTTTATTATATTATCCGCTAAACCATAGCGCAATATACATTTTACTAGAAAGGTTGTAATTTGTCAAGAGTTTTTTTGATTTTTAGTATGCATTCCAAACAGTATTAAATGTGGTGCCGTTTATTCCCTGAGGATAAGCCTTATATCCACTACTTCCTGACATTCTCACTAAATACAAATTCTGAGAGCCAAGGCTGTACCAATTTCCGTCAAGTGTTCCTACCTGACAGTTAGTCCAATATATGGTTCCGAAATTTGCAAGACCGTTATAATTGCCGTTTACCTGAATATTTTCCGTCATAAAATCTGCCATAGAGCCATCATAATACTCGGAAGCTGAGACATCTATAAGAACAGACTGGCTTGTTCCGTTCGTATTATTTGCAATGTACACATTAAGTTTATCATTTGCACTCTGGAAAGAACAGTATATATGTATCTGATCGCCGGCATTTACGGACATACTTGTAAGTCTTATAAAAGTTCCTCTGTAAGAATAGACCGGATAGTAATTCCTTCCTCCCGAATAGGTATTCATAACGGTTCCTGCCTTGAATATCTTACTTCCGTTGAAATCTCCCATACCTATCCAGTGACATGCATATGTATAATTTGTACATGATGAAGCTATTGTAGGCTGTACAAAGTCACCCTGAACCTGACAGTATGTGTTTCCAAAAGCGGCATATCCCGCACAATAACCATGAATCGTTTGATATATAGAGCTATAATATCTAAGAGTTTGAAGCTTCACCAGTTCCGCTTTACTTACGGTCTTCACGGCAGAAACCAAAACCTCCGGAACGGGGGTGTAACTGTAATGCGACATCTGCTCGTTCCACTCAAGAAGCTTGTCTTCCTGTAAAGGTCGTGCCGGAAATCCGTATCTTTCAAGCTGCTCATCCGTTGCCGTAACCGGATTAAAACCTTCCGGCGGCACCGGATAATAATTCTTAACTCCGTCTACCGTATATGTATATAATCTCCCACCATCATCGAAGTAGCTGACTTCCATATTGTTTTCCTCTGCCAATACACTTTTTGGCATAATAATTAAAATAATTGCCGTGGCTGCAATAATCAGCATCCATTTCATCTTTCGTTTCATTTTTCTACTTCCTTTCGTATGCTATAACGTACACATCCGGTATTATTATATCATCTCTATTAGGC
>CAMEJP010000042.1 GCA_945920185.1 uncultured Eubacterium sp.
AGTTTGGGCGACTGCCGGCTAATAGGTGCGCGAACCGAGTAGAAAACGAGCGGTCATGCGTTATATCATTATGGTAGTATGGCATGCAGGAAGAAAGCGGATCCGTTTGGGCGACTGCCGGCTAAAGCCACGCGAACCGAATAGAAAACGAGCGGTCATGCGTCATATCATTATGGGAATATGGGGTACAGGAAGAAAGCGGAGTTGTTTGGGCGACTGCCGACTAAAGCCACGCGAACCGAGTAGAAAACGAGCGGTCATGCGTTATATGATTATGGGAATATGGCATGCAGAAAGAAAGCGGAGTTGTTTTCCGACTGCAAACTAATTACCTGACAGAAACTCAAGTTAAATACACCTTGACAAACACAAAACATCATTATAAAATATAGTAAATGCTTTGACGGAGACAGTAGTATATGGCAAAAGGCATAGAGAGCCGGGGCAGCTGGAAGCCGGTGCGAGTAGCCATATTATGAATATCACTCCCTAGCTTCAAACCGAACAGGACGTATTGCCCGCCGTACGGCACATTAAGGTTTTACTTTCTTAGTAGGCTTTGACGTATTCACCACGTTACAGGTGGCGCATATGCTGGTATGTCGTGATAGACTTTAACTTGTGATTACAGAATTTCAAGCCCTCGTCTTTTGCGACGAAGGCTTTTTTATATCAAATACGTGTAAATTGCACGTCAGGTCCCGCCTTAACGGGTCTTGAAATAACAAGGAGGATTTTTATGTACGAGAAAGTTTCGCCTAATCTTAACTTTGTCGAAAGAGAAAAGAAGATTGAGCAGTTTTGGAAAGACAATGACATTTTCAAAAAGAGTATCAACAATCGTCTGGGAAGGGAAACATACACATTTTATGACGGCCCTCCTACCGCTAACGGAAAGCCTCATATAGGTCATGTTCTTACCCGTGTTATCAAGGATATGATACCACGTTACAGAACCATGAAGGGCTATATGGTTCCGAGAAAGGCAGGCTGGGATACACACGGTCTTCCTGTTGAACTTGAAGTTGAAAAAATGCTTGGACTTGACGGCAAGGAGCAGATAGAAGCTTACGGTATGGAGCCGTTTATCGAGCATTGTAAGGAAAGCGTATGGAAGTACAAAGGTATGTGGGAGGATTTCTCAGGTACGGTAGGCTTCTGGGCTGATATGGATAATCCGTATGTAACATACGACAATAACTTTATCGAATCTGAATGGTGGGCTTTAAAAGAGATATGGAACAAGGGCCTCTTGTATAAGGGACATAAGATTGTGCCATACTGCCCGCGATGCGGAACACCTCTTTCAAGCCATGAGGTGGCACAGGGCTACAAGACTGTTAAGGAACGTTCTGCCATTGTGAGATTCAAGATAAAGGGTGAGGACGCATATTTCCTCGCATGGACCACAACACCTTGGACACTTCCTTCAAATGTTGCGCTTTGCGTAAATCCGGAGGAGACATACTGCAAGGTAAAGGCTGCCGACGGAAGAACTTACATTATGGCAAAAGCTCTTCTTGACAAGGTTTTGGGACCTCTCGGAAATGAGGAGACAAAGGCATACGAGATTCTTGAAGAGTACAAGGGAAGCGAACTTGAGTACAAGGAGTACGAGCCGCTTTATGAGTGTGCCGGCGAGGCTGCAAAAAAGCAGGGAAAGAAAGCTCATTTTGTGACATGTGACACATATGTAACCATGTCAGACGGTACAGGTATTGTTCATATAGCACCTGCTTTCGGTGAGGACGATTCACGAATCGGAAGGAAGTATGAACTGCCTTTTGTACAGTTTGTAGACGGCAAGGGCGATATGACGGCAGAGACACCTTATGCAGGTCTTTTTGTAAAGAAGGCAGATCCGGAGGTTATAAAGGATTTGGACGCACAGGGCAAGCTGTTTGACGCACCAAAATTTGAACATGAATATCCACACTGTTGGAGATGCGATACACCGCTTATCTACTATGCAAGGGAGTCATGGTTTATCAAAATGACTGCAGTTAAGGATGATTTAATAAGAAATAACAATACAATCAACTGGATACCTGAAACCATCGGAAAGGGACGTTTCGGCGCATGGCTTGAAAATGTTCAGGACTGGGGTATCAGCCGTAACCGTTATTGGGGTACTCCTCTTAACATATGGGAGTGCGAGTGCGGACATATGCACTCTGTGGGAAGCCGCGAGGAGTTAAAGCAGATGTCTGATAACTGTCCTGATGATATAGAGCTTCACAGACCGTATATTGACGCAGTTACAATAAAATGTCCTAAGTGCGGTAAGCAGATGCACAGAGTTCCGGAAGTTATTGACTGCTGGTTTGATTCAGGTGCCATGCCTTTTGCACAGCATCATTATCCGTTTGAGAACAAAGAAGTATTTGAGCAGCAGTTCCCTGCTGATTTTATCAGCGAGGCTGTAGACCAGACAAGAGGATGGTTCTATTCGCTTCTTGCCATATCTACGCTTATTTTCAACAAGGCTCCGTACAAGAATGTTATTGTTCTCGGACATGTTCAGGACGCTGAGGGTAAGAAGATGAGCAAGTCAAAAGGAAATGCGGTCGATCCGTTTGACGCACTTGCTAAACACGGTGCTGACGCAATACGCTGGTACTTCTATGAGAACAGCGCACCATGGCTTCCTAACAGATTCCACGACAAGGCAGTTACGGAAGGACAGAGAAAGTTTATGGGAACCATATGGAACACTTACGCTTTCTATGTACTGTATGCCAATATTGATGAATTTGACCCGTGCAGGTATACTCTTGAATATGATAAGCTTTCCGTAATGGATAAATGGGTGCTTTCTAAACTTAATACCCTTATCAAAGAGGTGGACAATAACCTTGAAAATTACAGAATAACAGAAACTGCCAAATCTCTTGAAAACTTTGTTGACGAGCTTAGCAACTGGTATGTAAGACGTTCAAGAGAACGTTTCTGGGCAAAGGGAATGGAGCAGGATAAGATAAATGCTTATATGACCCTGTACACGGCACTTGTTACGCTTTGTAAGCTGGCTGCCCCTATGATACCGTTTATGACGGAAGACATTTACCAGAACCTTGTCAGAAGTGTCGACAAGGACGCACCGGAGAGTATTCACCTTTGTGACTTCCCTGTTGCAAACGAGGCATATATCGACAAGTCTCTTGAAGAGAATATGGAAAATGTCCTTGAAACCGTAGTTATAGGACGTGCCTGCAGAAATGCCGCTAACATTAAGAACAGACAGCCAATCGGAAATATGTTTATCAAAGCAGACTTTACCCTTAGTGATTTCTACAAAGAGATTATAGAGGATGAGCTTAATGTAAAGCAGGTAACCTTTAAGGATGACGTAAGAGAATACACTTCATATAATTTTAAGCCGCAGCTTAAAACAGTAGGACCTAAGTACGGAAAGGTTCTCGGACAGATTAAGGAATATCTGTCAAACCTTAACGGAAACGACGCCATGGATACATTGGAAGCAAATGGAGAGCTTACATTTGACGCAAACGGAACACAGGTAGTGCTTACACGGGATGACCTTCTTATCGAGGTGGCTCAGACTGAAGGATATGTGTCAGACAGCTACGGCGGAATAACGGTAGTTCTTGATACGAAGCTTACAGATGAGCTTATTGAAGAAGGATATATAAGAGAGATTATCAGTAAAATCCAGACCATGAGGAAGGAAGCTGATTTTGAGGTAATGGATAACATTACCGTATATGTGTCAGGCAACGAAAAGATTGAAGACCTGTTTAAGAAAAATGAAGCTGCAATCAAGCAGGAAGTACTGGCTAAGAATATAGTATTTGACAGTACGGCAGGCTATGAGAAGGAATGGAATATCAACGGTGAAAATGTAACACTTGCCGTTGAGAAGTGTTAAGCGTCACGTATATTATGGATTGTATCAGACTTTTGATAACGTCGCGAAATGGAGGAAAATATGAGCACATTTGATAAAGAGCAATTTAAGAAAAATGTAGTGTATAATGTCAAGACCCTTTACAGAAAGACTATTGATGAAGCTACTAATGAACAGATATTTACTGCTGTTTCCTATGCCGTTAAGGATATTATTATTGATGAATGGATAGCGACCCACAAAGCATATGAGGAAAAGGACGTTAAAACCGTGTATTATATGTCTATGGAATTCCTTATGGGCAGGGCTCTCGGAAACATTATGATTAACATTATGTCATATGACAAGATAAAAGAAGCTTTAGAGGAGCTTGGTCTTGACATAAATGTTATCGAAGACCAGGAACCGGATGCAGCACTCGGAAACGGCGGACTCGGACGTCTGGCGGCATGTTTTCTTGATTCGCTTGCCACTCTGGGTTATTCGGCATATGGCTGCGGTATCAGATACAAGTACGGTATGTTTGCCCAGAAGATTGAGGACGGATATCAGAAGGAAGTTCCGGATGACTGGTTAAAGAACGGAAATCCTTTCGAGATAAAGAGAGAGGAATATTCCGAGATAGTAAAATTCGGAGGATATGTAAAGACTGTTGTTGACGAAAACGGAAAGACACGTTTTATCCAGGAGGATTACAGATGCGTAAAGGCTGTTCCGTACGACCTTCCTGTTGTGGGCTACGGAAATAATGTTGTAAATACTTTGAGAATATGGGATGCAGAGGCTATTCAGAATTTCAATCTTGACTCATTTGACAAGGGTGATTACAGAATGGCAATCGAGCAGGAGAATCTTGCAAAGACCATAGTAGAGGTTCTCTATCCAAACGATAACCACTATGCGGGAAAGGAATTAAGACTCAAGCAGCAGTATTTCTTTATCTCTGCCAGCGTGCAGCGTGCCGTTAAGAAATACAAGGAAAAACATGATGATATAAGAAAATTCCACGAAAAGGTATGCTTCCAGCTTAACGATACACATCCTACGGTGGCTGTGGCAGAGCTTATGAGAATACTTATGGACGAGGAAGATTTGAACTGGGACGAGGCATGGGAAGTTACCACAAAAACATGTGCTTACACCAATCATACCATTATGGCAGAAGCACTTGAAAAATGGCCTATTGAGCTGTTCCAGCAGCTTCTCCCTAGACTGTACCAGATTATTGAAGAAATCAACAGAAGATTTGTGGAACAAATCAAGGCAAAATATCCGGGCAACCATGAGAAGATTAAGAAGATGGCAATTCTCTATGACGGACAGGTAAAGATGGCACATCTTGCCATTGTGGCAGGCTTTTCCGTAAACGGTGTTGCTAAGCTTCATACTGAAATCCTCAAAAATCAGGAGCTTCGTGATTTTTATGAGATGATGCCTGAGAAGTTTAACAACAAAACCAACGGTATAACTCAGAGACGTTTCCTTCTCCACGGCAATCCGCTTCTTGCAAGCTGGGTAACTGAGCAGATAGGCGACGGCTGGATTACCGACCTTTCAAAGATTAAAGAGCTTAAGCCGCTCGCAGACGATCCTGTAAAGCGTAAGGAATTTATGGAGATTAAGCATAAGAACAAGGTGCGTCTTGCCGAGTATATAAAGGAACACAACGGAATAGAGATAGACCCTGAATCTATCTATGATGTTCAGGTAAAAAGACTTCACGAGTACAAGAGACAGCTCCTTAACATTCTTCATGTAATGTACCTTTACAATGAATTAAAGGCAAATCCGAATATGGATATGGAGAAGAGGACATTTATATTCGGCGCCAAGGCAGCAGCAGGATACAGAAGGGCAAAACTTACAATCAAGCTTATCAACAGCGTAGCTGATGTGATTAACAATGACCCAGCCATTAACGGCAAGATTAAAGTTGTATTCATTGAAAATTACAGAGTGTCTAATGCCGAGATTATATTTGCGGGTGCAGATGTTTCAGAGCAGATATCTACTGCCAGCAAGGAAGCTTCCGGTACCGGAAATATGAAATTTATGCTTAACGGTGCGGTAACACTTGGTACTATGGACGGAGCAAATGTTGAGATAGTTCAGGAGGTTGGAGAGGAAAATGCCGTGATATTCGGACTCTCTTCAGACGAGGTTATAAGATATGAAAACTACGGCGGATACAATCCACAGGATATCTATAACAGCGACGAGGGTATCAGACGTGTTCTGAACCAGCTTATAGACGGAACTTACGCAAAGGGCGATAAGGGTCTTTTCCGTGAAATATATGATTCTCTTCTTAACGGCGGAGCTAACAGAGCGGATGTATACTTTATCCTCAAGGATTTCAGGTCATATGCCGAGGCACAGAAGCGTATCAATGAACTTTACAAGGATAAGGACGGATGGGCAAGAATGGCACTTCTCAATACTGCATGTTCAGGCAAGTTCTCATCAGACAGAACCATTCAGGAATATGTTGACGATATCTGGCATCTTGAAAAAGTTACCGTAGATATGGATTAAAATTAAATACATGAATAAAATTTTTAAACACCTCATACATTATGTGTGAGGTGTTTTTGTGTAAAAATACTTCTAAGGAGTGAGGACAAAATGAAAAGAAATATAAAGTATAAGTTGATTAACGGTGCACTGGTTGTACTTATATCCATACTTGTGCCAACGATTTTTACGTTTATCTGCGGCGGTATATGGGGAAGAAAGGGAGCAAAGAAAGAGCCTGAAAACGTCAAAATAATAATGAAATATAATGGTGGAGACATTGTGCTTAGCCTCGAGGATTTTCTTATATACTGTATGGCTGATGAACTGGAGATAAGCACTAATTCCGAGTATCTTAAAATGCGTGCTGTAATGTATCGGACTGAAATTTTGAAAAAAATGGGTTCAGAAACACAGATGCAGGCAGACAAGCTGGATGTAAAATACGTGACTGAGAGCACGTTGCGGCAGCTTTGGCAAAATGAGTATGACAATAATATAAGTTACATACGCTCAGCGATAGAAAGTACCGAAAAACAGGTCATCAGATGTGAAGAAAAGCTTATAATTCCCTACTGTCACAGAATGAGTGCGGGAACTACCAGCCTTGGAGAGAATCCGCCTGATTATATAAAGAACGTCACGGTTGAAAGTGATACAAAAGAACAGGGATATACATGTTCGGTAAGTTTTTCAAACGATGAGCTTTCGGAGAAATTTGGAAGTTCGGACATCAGCATTCTCAATCAATGCAGTCTTGGATATGTAATTAAAATAAAAGCAGGAAATAATGTTATGAGCGGTGAGGATTTTGCCGAAAAACTTTCCCTTCCGTCAAACAATTTTGAAATATCAAAAAAAGAAGACGGTGTTGAAATAGTTACAAAGGGTATAGGAAACGGAGTCGGGGTAAGCTTAAACGGTGCTAAGGTTATGGCGGAAAACGGTTCCGATTACAAAGATATTTTGAATTTTTTCTATAAAAATATCCAGATATCAGTTGAATAAAAGGCTGTAGTATGGAGATTATAATACCACAAAGGAATGAAGAAAGGTGGTATTGTAATGAATAGCAGAAAATCAAAGCTACAAAAGATATTTTCCATGGTGCTTTCTGTTGCAATAGTGGCTGCGCTTGCATTTGGCGTGGTGTCTGTGGTTAAAAATAAAACTTCACAGAAAAGTGAGCCGACAGACCGTTATATGAATCTGAATGAAAATAATACGGTGGCAAATGAAAATACTACAAATAAGAATAATGACGTAGCCAAAAAAGAAACACACAAGTCTGTCGAAAAGGAGTATAACACATCTAAACAAAATGAGTCGGAGCCGGATGTGACAAAAATAACGGAAAAATCCGATGAAAATAAAGGAACGGAAGGAAGTCAGAGCGCACAGGGCGAGAAACCATCAGATGTTACTCAGGAAAAGCCTGTGACAAATGCAAATGTAACTTCCAAATACATTTTTTCTGAAAATGATACTCTCACATGGCCGGTTACAGGCGATGTTGTTCTGGGATATAGTATGGATAAGACTATTTGGTTTCCGACTCTTGCACAGTATAAGTGTAATTCCGGTATTGTAATAGCGGCATCTGAGGGAAGTGACGTGTATGCGGCGGCGAGCGGAGTGGTAAGTGAGATAAGGACAAGTACGGAATACGGTACTACTATTGTGATAGATATAGGAAACGGTTACAAGCTTGAATACGGGCAGGTTGACAATGTACTTGGACTGGCGTCAGGAACCACTGTAATTGAGGGAGATGTAATAGCTAAGGTAGCTAAAACAACAAGATACTATACGAAAGAGGGAGATAACGTGTTCTTTAAGGTGACCAAGGAGGGAGAACCCGTAAATCCGTTGGATTATATGGGAGAGTAGGAACATTTGAAAACAGCAGGAATATAATGTAGTGTGAGGCACGAAAACCCGCAATCCGGCAAATACGATGCATAAAGCATCACCCTCAACAAAACGTCGGTTGCTTCACATAGATTCATATTTTGTGTAGACACGAAAAAACATACCTGATTATTCAGGTATGCGGGTATGTCCTTAAAGGACATCAGAGTCTGGGCGCAGACGATGCAGCATACCCTTATGGGTATGCTTTTACATAGTCTTATTTTACAGGAAGACCGGCAACATATATGAACATCATTACAAAGTGGCAGAAGCTTCCGCCCATAACAAAGAGATGAAATATTTCGTGAGAGCCGAATTTTTTATGCTTTTTGTCAAATATAGGAAGTTTGAGTGCATAGATAACTCCACCGACAGTATATATGATTCCGCCTATCAGAAGCCACATAAATGCGGCGTGCGGAAGATTATTTATTATTTGAGTGAATGCCAAAACGCATACCCATCCCATTGCTATATAAAGTATTGAAGAAAACCATTTCGGACAGAAAACGAAAAACCATTTTATGATGATTCCGACAATGGCAATGCCCCATACGAGTGAAAGAAGCATGATACCTGTTTTTCCGCCGAGTACAATAAGGCATACAGGCGTATATGTGCCGGCAATCAGTATAAATATCATAGTGTGGTCAAGTTTCTTTAGAAGAGTGTTGGTCTTTTCTGAAAAGTTAAAATAGTGATAGCATGTGCTGGCTGCATACAGAAGTATCATACTTATGGCAAATATTGTAATAGAGATGACATGTACAGGGTCACCCGTGCCGGCTGCTTTAAGTATAATGGGAAGAGCAGCAAACACAGCCATAGCCATTCCTATGAAATGTGTAAAAGCGCTCATAGGGTCTTTTCCGTTATCTATAACATCTAATATTTCTTTTTGTGTTCTTTGTAGTCTGGACATTAAAATCACTCCTTTTAATCTATATGTTTTGATAAGTAGTATCAAAAACTACATTATCTATATCAGTATACTATCACATGCGATATGAGATTACAAGAGAAAATTGAAAAAATAAAAAAGATTTTGAAGTATATTGAATTAGGAGGCTTTCGCCATTATAATAAAAGCATAAACGACCGGATATCCGGCGGGAATATTGCAGGTGCAATAAGGAGTGAGTAAGGATGAAACTGATACATTTGTCAGATTTACATTTAGGAAAAAGAGTAAATGAATTTTCTATGCTTGAAGATCAAAGATATATATTGGAGCAGATATCCGATATTATGGATGAAGAGGCTGTGGACGGCGTGATTATAGCCGGAGATGTATACGACCGAACAGTGCCTTGTGTTGAGGCCGTTCAGCTTTTTGACGATTTTCTGGTACGTCTTTCGCAAAAGCATAGGAAAGTGTTTATCATAAGCGGTAATCATGACTCGCCTGAACGATTATCCTTTGGAAACCGTCTGATGGAGGCGGGAGGCGTCTATGTGTCGGACGTATATGACGGTGAGCCTCAGAAAGTGGAACTGCATGATGAATACGGAACGCTTAATGTCTGGCTGTTGCCGTTTGTACGGCCTTCTGCGGTAAAACGCTATTTTCCGGATGATAATATAAATTCATACAGTGATGCCGTGTCAGTTGCCATACGTCATATGGACGTGGACTTTTCGGCAAGAAATATTTTGATTTCCCACCAGTTTGTGACGGGAGCGTCGCTTGCCGGTTCTGAAGAACTGAATGTCGGAGGGCTTGATGATGTAAGTTTTGAGGTTTTTGACGGATTTGATTATGTGGCTTTGGGACATATTCACAGCGCACAGAGTATAGGCAGCGATTGCATAAGATACTGTGGAACTCCGTTAAAATATTCACTGTCGGAGGTTAATGACAAAAAGAGTGTAACAATACTTGAAATAAAGGAAAAGGGAAATGTAAACGTGAAGCTTTGCGGACTTTTTGCAAAGCGTGATATGTACAGGCTTAGAGGGAGCTATTTTAATCTTACTGCAAGAACGTATTATGAAAATCAGCCGTTTAAGGAAGGGTATGTGGAGATAATACTGACCGACGAGGAGGATGTCCCTGACGCACTCGGAAAGCTAAGGGTCATATATCCTTATATTATGAAGCTTGGGTATGACAATACAAGAACCAGAATAAGCCGTGCCATAGAAGGCGTTGAAAATGTTGCCCAAAAGAATCCCTTAGAACTTTTTAAGGAACTGTATTTTATACAGAATAACCGGGAAATGACAGAGGAACAGGCATCTTATGCCGAAAAGCTGATAGAAAATATATGGGAAGAAGGAGAGGAAACAGCGTGAGAGTGATAAAACTTACCATGTCTGCATTTGGACCGTACGCAGGCGAGTGCATGCTTGAACTTGATAAACTCGGAAAAAGCGGTATCTACCTTATAACGGGTGATACGGGCGCCGGAAAAACGACCATATTTGACGCTGTTTCATATGCACTTTTTGACAAGGTCAGCGGAAATAACCGTGATAATACAATGCTTCGCTCAAAGTATGCCACACCTGATACACCCACTAAGGTTATATTAGAGTTTGAATATGCTGAAAAAAAGTACAGGGTAGAGAGAAATCCTTCATATGAGCGTCCTAAGACAAGAGGAGAGGGAACTACCGTAGAAAAGGCATCTGCACTTCTTGTATATCCTGACGGAAGGGCTGTCAGCGGACAGTCTGAGGTTAATGAAGCAGTCAGGAATATTATCGGTATTGACAGGGAGCAGTTTTTACGCATAGCTATGATTGCACAGGGAGATTTTTTGAAGCTTCTTTTTGCACCCACCAAGGAGAGGCAAGACATTTTTCGAAAAATATTCGGAACACAGAAATATGACAGGCTACAGGAGTGCCTGAAGGCTGAACTTTCAAAAATAAATGCAAAAATGGAACAGCTTAACACAAGTATGTGCCAGTACATTTTGGGAGCGGCCTGTGACGCTAATAATGAAAAAGCTACGGAACTTGAAAGAGCTAAATCCGGGGAGATGCCCGTGGATGAAGTGTGCACCCTTATTGAAACGCTTATAGCTGAGGATGAAAAGCTTTTATCCGTTCAAAGGGAAGAAATAAGTCAGCTTGAAGAAAGCATAAGCATCGCAGATAAACAGCTTGTTCTGGCAGCTCAGAAGGAAAAGCTTTTTGAGGATATCGGGCTTTGCGAAAAGAAACTTGATGAGGCTCAAAATGCTGTGACGCAGCTTGAGAAGCGGCGCACGGAGGCTGAGGCGAAGCGCCCGCATATAGAAAAGTTAAACGAAACCATAAGTGTACTTAACGGAAAACTTTCGGATTATGATACTCTGGAAGGTGTGAAAAATGAGACTGCCTTGGCGGCCGAAAGGCTTGCCGGAGTTGAACCGAAACTTGAAAAAAGCATGGTTTCCTATGATGCGAGGGTAAAAGCTCTTTCTGATATTAAGAGGGAACTTGAGGAACTTACGGTTGATGAAAATACATTGGCAAATCTTCAGGTAAAAAGAACGGTTCTGATGAAAGATGCAGAACTTCTCGCTTCACTTGATAAAAAACTCAAAGAGGAAGCAGATGTATTGAATGAACTTGAAGACGCACAGGAAAAATATAAGAATCTTCAGATGCAATATGAAGAAAGCGTGAGAGTGTGTGAAGAAAAACGTCACATTTATCTTAGTGCACAGGCGGGTATACTGGCAAAGAGTCTGAAGGAGGGATGTCCGTGTCCTGTGTGCGGTTCAACCACACATCCGCATCCTGCTATTCTTTCAGATACAATTCCGGATAAAACCGATGTTGAAAAGGCTAGACTTGACAGCGAGAAAAAGAGGGAAAATGCGGAGAAAGCGAGCAAATGTGCGGGAGAACTTCTTGGAATATATAACTCAAAGAAAGCTGAAAATCAATCACTTCTTGATACATTTGGCATCACTTCTGAGTGCGATGCCGTTATGATGACAAATCAAAGGCGTGAGCTTATCCTTAAGGAACTGGAAGAACTCAATCACTGCATTGAAGCAGAAAATGAGAAGTCGGCAAAGAAATCACGTCTTCAGAAAATGCTTAACACGACAAATGAAGCCATGATGCTTGAATCGGAAACTCTTTCAAAGCTAAAGTCTGAAAAAAGTGCCTTAGAAGCGGTACTTAAGGAAAAACAGGCTATTTTGGAAACATATATTTCTTCGCTTGATTATGGCGGAAAACAGGAAGCTTTGGAGGCAATCAGGGCAAAGACGGATGAAAGCCGGCGTCTGTTACAGGATATAGAGAATGTCACAAAGGAATGTGAAGAGAAGAAAACCGAGCAAAGCCGGCTTGGCGGTGAGCTTGCCGGACTAAGGACGCAGTTTAATGCACTGTGTGAGATAAATGCCCTTGAGGAAAGAGAAAAGAAGTCACAGCTGGTCAATAAGAAGCAGAAGCTTGGCGAAGAGGAACATAAGGTTTCGGAGAGAGTTTCCCAGAATAAAAGTGCGCTTTTCGGACTTTCGGGCAAACGTAATGAGATGATTGAACTTGAAAGAGAGTGGATAATGCTAAGTTCCCTTTCAAACACTGCAAACGGAAATATATCGGGCAAGGACAAGATTAAACTGGAAACATTTGTACAGATGGATTATTTTGACAGAATCATTCATAAGGCTAATGTACGTTTTATGACGATGTCAAGCGGACAGTACGAGCTTGTAAGGAGAAAGGAGAGCACCAATCTTCAAAGTCAGAGCGGTCTTGAACTTGATGTTATAGACCATTATAACGGAAGTACTCGAAGCGTAAAGACGCTTTCGGGCGGTGAGGCATTTATCGCATCGCTCTCGCTGGCTTTAGGTCTGTCGGATGAGATACAAGGAAACAGCGGCGGAGTGAAACTTGATACAATGTTCATCGATGAAGGCTTTGGCTCTCTTGATGAGGAGGCGTTGCGCCAGGCGGTGAGAGCTTTGGATGAGCTTGGAAACGGTAACAGGCTTGTCGGAATTATTTCTCATGTGGCAGAGCTTAAGGAGAGGATAGATAAGCAGATAGTGGTGACTAAGGAAAAAAGCGGCGGAAGTGTGGCAAGGATAGTGATGCCGTAAAAGTGAATATCAAAAAATCCCCACAGACGTTTCGTGGATACGACTGTGGGGTTTCTTACAACATAACGGATAAATAATTTTGCACGTTTTACAAACATGCGTGCCCGCTCGTAAGCAGAGCTTACTCGCTGGACGGCAGTCGCCGTCCTTAAAACATAATTACGTGTGTTAAGCAACGTGCGTGCCCGCTCGTAAGCAGAGCTTACTCGCTGGACGGCAGTCGCCGTCCTTAAAACATAATTACGTGTGTTAAGCAACGTGCGTGCCCGCTCGTAAGCAGAGCTTACTCGCTGGACGGCAGTCGCCGTCCTTAAAATCATAATTCCTTGCCCGTTTTCAAGCGAGCTTGAAACGGGCTGGGATTATGATTTTGGCACGGCTCGTTGCTTAACCAAAGTATCTGTCTAAGAGACCTTTGAATGCTTTGCCGTGTCTAGCCTCGTCACGAGCCATCTCATGAACGGTGTCATGGATTGCGTCAAGGTTAGCTGCCTTAGCGCGCTTTGCAAGGTCTGTCTTTCCTGCTGTTGCGCCGTTTTCAGCTTCTACTCTCATCTCAAGGTTTTTCTTTGTGCTGGTTGTAACTACTTCACCGAGTAATTCAGCAAATTTTGCTGCATGCTCTGCTTCTTCGTAAGCAGCCTTCTCATAGTACATACCGATTTCAGGATAACCTTCTCTGTAAGCCACTCTTGCCATTGCAAGGTACATACCAACCTCTGAACACTCACCGTTAAAGTTAGCTCTAAGGTCTTCCTTTATATCTTCGCTTACATCAGAAGCAACACCTACTACATGCTCTGCAGCCCAGCTTAATTCTTCTGACATCAATGTGAACTTTGAAGCAGGTGCCTTACATACAGGACAAGCCTCCGGAGCAGCATCTCCTTCGTAAACGTAACCACAAACCTGACATACATATTTTGCCATAATAATAAAATCTCCTTTCAGATATAAAATAGTAATCATTACTGTTTTGATTATATCATTTGCTGTAAAACCTGTCAATACATTTTAGGACATTTTCAAACATTTTTCACAGAGACCGTAGAAATATGTGTTATGTCCCATTATCTGACCGGAAAAGTTCTTGCCTGCCACTTCATCTATAATGGAAAGGTCAGGCATATTCAGGTCAATAACGCATTTACAGTGGTTGCACATAAAATGATAGTGAGGTGCGGTACACCCGTCAAAACGTTCTGAGCCGTCACCGCAGGGTATCTTAACTGCCTCGCCTGTATCAACAAGGAGGGAGAGATTACGATATACGGTTCCTAAGCTGATATTTGGTATTATGAGTCTTATGTGTTCATATACCATCTCAGCAGTAGGATGCTCCTTGGTGTGCATAAGGTAATCTTTTATAGCCTCGCGTTGGCGGCTGTATTTCATAACTGCCATACTGCCAAATACCTCCTATGAATATTAGTAATAATTACTGTTATTGTATAATATTTTTTGGAAAAAGTCAACAGCATTATCAATATGTAAATTCAAAATGTTTTTGAAAAAAATGTGAAAATGATTTTTTGACTTTATTTTTGAAAAAAAGTATGATATAAATGTTAGTGTACACATTTTACAAATATCAGAGAGGATTTTTAAAAATGAAGAAAAGACTAATTTCATTATTATTGGTAGTATGTATGGTGCTTTCGCTTGCGGCATGCAAGAAGAGCGGAAAAGATGACGGTACTACTAAAGAAGCTTCTACAATTACTGGTGAGTCTTTTGCCACATATGATTATTTCAATAAACTTATGGGACGTACAGAGAATGTAAGCGGCAGCACATTGTACAAGTATGCTGACTTTATTACTCTTGGAGAATATAAGGGTGTTGATGCAAAGGTTGATTTCTCAATCAAGGTTGTGAAAGACGAAGATTTTGAGAGCTCGCTTAAAAGTATCCTTGAAAAATATGGAGAAACAAACCAGATTACTTCAGGCACAACAAAGGATGGAGACAAGATTAACCTTGATTTTTCAGGACTTTTGGACGGAGTCGCATTTGATAACGGTACTGCTACGGATTATACCTATACCATCGGCGGTTCATTTATAGAGGATCTTGACAGAGGTCTTATAGGACTGACTGTCGGAAAAGAATATTCAATTCCTTGCAAGTTCCCGGATGATTACTCAACAGATGCAAGCCTTGCAGGCAAGGATGTTGTGTTTAATGTAAAGGTAAATTATATTGAGGAAACGATTATTCCTGAACTTACGGATGAACTTGCCAAGAAGATAGCAGAGGATAACAGCCTTACAGATGAGTTTGCAACAGTAGAAGGACTCAAGACATATTTGAAAAAGAGCCTTGAGGATTCGGCACTTGCTTCATTTAAGGAAGCTAAGTTCAATGCTGCATGGGAAAACGTTTTGGCTAACTGTAAGTTTGATGGTAAGCCACAGGTTGATTACGATTCAGCATACAACAGCATGGTAGCCAATGCAAAGAACACATATGCTTCTTATGAGTCACTTGGTATTGAATGGGAATCTTTCCTTAAGATGTACAGCTTTGAATCACAGGAAGATTTTGAAAAGTATTGTGCCGACAGTGCTCTTAACTATGTTCAGACTAAGCTTGCGATGATGGCTATTGCCGACAAGGAAGGTCTTACCGTATCTGAGGAAGAATACAAGGAATGCAGTCAGTATTATGTAGATTATTATAAATACGATAACCTCGACGCTCTTCTTGCTGACCTTGGCGAAAGCAAGGACGCGTTTATAGAGGAAAGATACTATGAAGTAATCTATGAAAAGGTATACAATATAGTGCTTGACAGCTGTAAGGAAATAGACACACCAAGCGAAACTGAGAAAACAGAATAAAATAAACTTAAAAATATAAGCTCCCTTCTGTACATTGAGAAGGGAGTGTTTTTTATCTATACCTTTTGGAATAAATGTGTTAAAATATAAATTGATGATACTGACAGGAAAGAGAGGCTGTAAAATATGTACAAAAGAGTTATCGACAGCATTATTATAATCCTTTTTGCATTGTGCATTGCAGGATGTAAAAATGTAGGTAAAGAAAAAGAAAAACTGACTCCTGCCAATGCCGCTCTGGTGACGTATGATTATCTGTATGAACTGGCAAAGAATGAAGGACTTCCTGAGAATACATATATTTATTCAATAGAAGATATGGTGAGCGTGACGGAATATAAAGGTATGGCAGAATATGCCCCTGAGAGCATCAGCGTTTCTGAGGAAGAACTTAATCAGCTGGTAGAAGCGTGTTATGCCTCTTATGCCGTAAGAAATACGGTGACGGAGGGAAAGGTAAAGGAAAATGATACCATAAGCATTGACCTTGTTGGAACGATGAATGGTGACCCTATTGAGGAAGGACTTATAGATTACGAATATACTCTGAATGGAGACTTGATAGACGAGCTTGACGACAGACTTGTTGGAGTTAAAATAGGAGAAACATTTACAATACCATGTCATTTTGATGAAAACTATGCTAATGTGGAGTACGCAGGAAAGGATGTGGAATTTAGCATAAAGGTTAATTATGTGATTGATTACACATATCCTGAACTTGACGCGGAATTCTTTGAAAAGATGGCTGCTGATAATGGCGTGAGCGGAAGCTACACTGACGAAGACAGTTTTAGAAATTACAAATATAAAACGCTTCTTGAAGAAAAACGGAATAGTTATCTTAAAGAGGTTACAAACGAAGCATGGAACAAAGTGATATCTAATACTGAGGTTACGCAGATACCGCAATGGGATTATGACAGTGCGTACAGTCAGGTAATGGATATGTGTGAGAGCAGATACAGTGCGAGTGAGAGCACATACGCAGGCGTGAATGAATATCTGCACGCAAACGGATATGAAAAGACGGCACAGGAGATGGCTGCCGAAGGAGCGGACAAGTATGTAAAGGAGAAACTTGCCGTAATATATATAGCTAAAAAGGAAAAACTTACAGTGACGGACGAAGAGTATGAAGCTTGTGTTATGGAATATGCAAAACAATATAAATATGATGATGCGGATACATTTCTAAAGGCACTTGGGGATTCCAAAAGCATTTTCATAACGGAACGTTACTATGAGATTTTATATAAGAAGGTTCAGGCACTTATAATAGAGCGGATTGCATAAAATATGTCTGTGAAGGCAGGAAGCAAGGGAGGTTTTGGTATGCGTATACTGTTTAAGAATGCAAAGATACTTACAATGGAAAATGACAAAATTTTTGACGGAGAGCTTTTTGTCGAGAATAATGTGATAAAGTATGTGGGAGAGGACGCTTTGGAAAATGTGGAGGCGGACAGAATTATAGACTGTAAGCATAATCTTCTGATGCCGGGTTTTAAAAATGCCCATACGCATTCTCCTATGACATTCCTGCGTTCGTACGCAGACGATATGCCTCTTGATGAGTGGCTGAATAAAAAAATATTTCCCAATGAGGCTTTGCTGACGGATGAACAGATATACTGGAATAATAAGCTGGCAATACTGGAGTATCTGGAAAGCGGCATTACCGCCAATTTTGATATGTACATTTCGCCTGATGTAGTTGTGGAATCTTCTCTTGAGAGCGGCTTCAGGACTATTCAGGCAGGCTCGCTTAATAATTTTACACTGTCACTTGATAAAATGGAGGAGTGTTATAAGAAATATAATTCCAATGAACTTACGGGATACAGGCTGGGAGTACATGCCGAGTACACTACAGGCAGGGAACTTCTTGAAGGTGTTGCCGATATGGCAAACAGGTATAAAGCTCCTGTGTATCTGCATGCTCATGAAACAAAGCGTGAGGTGGAGGAGTGCAAATCGCGTTATGGCTGCACTCCTACTGTACTGCTTGACAAAATGGGAATGTATAATTACGGCGGAGGCGGTTTTCACTGCGTTCATATGACACAGGAAGACATTGATATATACAGGGAAAGACATCTTAATGTTATAACCTGTCCATGCTCTAACGCCAAGCTTGCGAGCGGAATTGCCCCTCTTAAAAAGTTTTTGGGAGAGGGGATAAATGTAGCCATGGGAACAGACGGACCTGCAAGCAACAATGCACTTGATGTGTTCAGGGAAATGTATCTGGCGGCAGTTCTTGCAAAGCTCAGGGAAGGTGAAGCTACTGCTGTAAAAGCGTATGATGTACTTAAGATGGCGACAGTGGGCGGAGCATATGCTATGGGAATATACGACTGTGATGTGCTTGCCGTGGGTAAAAAAGCTGACATTATAATGATTAAGCTGGACGAACCGAATATGCAGCCGCTCAATGACATCATATCAAACCTTGTGTACAGTGCTTCAAAGATTAATGTAGGCATGACTATGGTAAGCGGTAAAATACTTTATTATGAAGGAAAATTCCATATAGATAAGGAAAAGGAAGAAATATATGAAAGATGCAAATTTAACAAATACGCATAAATATAAGGTCTTAAGTCCTGAACTTATAAAAAGGATAGAAGAGGATAAGTTGGCACATGTAAAAAATAAATATGCATTTGATGACGCTGATATTATCCGCAGGGATATGAGCAGGGATAAGGCAAGCGTGTGGCGCAAGGCTTTTGTAAGAGATGTTGAAAAAATTATGCACTGCCCTTATTACAACAGGTATGCTGATAAGACGCAGGTATTTTCATTTTACAAAAATGATGATATAACAAGAAGGGCGCTTCATGTTCAGCTTGTGTCAAGAATTGCAAGAAATATAGGAGAGGTTTTGGGGTTAAATGTTGACCTCATAGAAGCGATAGCTCTTGGGCATGACATAGGACATACTCCGTTCGGACATGCAGGGGAAAGATTTCTCAATGAGATATACCATGACAGGACAGGAAGATATTTTAATCACAATGTACACAGTGTCAGGGTGTTGGATAAAATATTCCCGAGAAACATAAGTCTTCAGGTGCTTGACGGAGTGCTGTGTCACAACGGTGAACTTGAACTGAAAGAATACAGACCTGCGAATAGTATGGATTTTGAAGGCTTTGATATGAAACTGGAGGAATGTTATGTGCGAAACGGTGCCATAAAGGAACTGGTGCCGGTTACGCTTGAGGGCTGTGTGGTGAGAATTTCAGATATTCTTGCATACATAGGAAAGGACAGACAGGACGCAAAACTTGCAAATATACTTGAAAACGACGAATGCTTTACGGATTCGGGAGCAGGAGTCATCAATGCACAGCTTATCAATAATTTTACTGTAAATATTATTGAGAACAGTTACGGAAAGCCTTATATCAAAATGGATGATGAGTATTTTGAAGGCTTGAAGACGGCAAAACGTGAAAATTACCAATACATTTACAAAAATGAAGGCGTGGATAAAACATATAATGACATTGTAAGACCGATGTTTTGTGACATGTATGAAAAGCTTGCTGAAGATGTCAGCCGGAAAAAATCTGACAGTATAATATATAAGCATCATATAGAATATCTTATGAAACAGAGAGCTTATTATACTAAAGCGGAGGAATACATAAATAACAGCGTGGACGATATTGTCTGTGACTATATTGCCAGCATGACAGATGATTATTTCATCGACCTTTATGGAAAAATGTTTCCTGAAAGTCCTTATAAAGTGGAATATATTTCTTATTTTGAGGAAAAATAAGGATACAGAAAATGTTAACCGGTGAGGCAGGAGGCGAAGCAAAATGTAAATCTCAGCTTTCCGGGAGAAGCATATTTAAGTCTCCGATAACGGATTTTTAGGGCTTTGGATTGCGGCGAAAGAATTTTTTTAAAAAAATTCAAAAATGTTGTTGACAAATCGTATTTCAGATGATAGAATAACAAATGTCGCTGACGAAGTGATGTAAATGAATACTTGGAGAGATACCGAAGCGGTCATAACGGGGCGGTCTTGAAAACCGTTTGTCTTCACGGGCGCATGGGTTCGAATCCCATTCTCTCCGCTTTAAAACCACTTTATGTATAAGTGGTTTTACTATTGAAAAGAATTAGTTCAAAGATTGTAAAAACATGTTGACATATGGAAGTTGATGTGCTATTATAATCAAGCTGACCCTATTTTGAAGGTCATACTAATTTAAACAGCACCTTGAGAATTGAATAGAAAAACAACCCTGAAATTCCTAAAAAGAATT
>CAMEJP010000043.1 GCA_945920185.1 uncultured Eubacterium sp.
AGATAAGATACGTGAGCTTGCAAAGAGCATAGGCGTACCGGTAACGGAGGAGTAAGGACAGGACCTCATCATACTAAATGTATGGTGAGGTTTTTGCATATGATAAAAGTAAAATTGCTTAATTATCAGGTGGCAAAACTGATTTATAATGGTTTTTACATCAGTGTAAACAGCAAATACATTTACAAAAATATTTGTTTGTGGTACTATCTTTATAACAGAGTTTTGGATTTTAAAAAGGAACCGGTGATATGATGAACGATAATATCAGAAAAGTTATAGAGGAGCATGAGGGCGAGATTGTGGCAATTATACAGCTTGCCATAGTGGGCGCGGCTGCAGCTAATCTTTTGAAGCCTGATAAGACGGCGAAGAAGCTTAGAAAGCAGGAGTACAAGAATCTTTCAAAGAGAAAGAAACTGGACACTAAGCTTAAGATAAAGGAGACGAAGGCGAGCGCGAAGGCAAAGGCGAAGCTTGTTAAGATAAAGGATAAGAACCGTGTTAAGGCTTTGAAGCAGAAGGGTAAGCTTGATGCCGCAAAGAAAAAGGAAGAACTTCAAAGACATAAAACTTCTGTTGTTTCTAAATTTGTTGAAAAGGTAACAGGGTAAATCATATGAACATAATGAATATAGAGAATATTACAAAGTCCTTGGGAACAAGGACTTTATTGAACACGGGAACTGCTCGCGGGGTGAGCAGTTCGTTGTTTGATGAGGTGTCTCTTGGAATAAATGCCGGTGATAAGATTGGATTTATAGGGGTAAACGGAACGGGAAAATCTACATTTTTAAAGATTGTTGCGGGTGTTGAGGAGCCTGATGGCGGAAAGGTGACGAAGGGAAACGGTGTTACGGTGTCGTATCTTGCACAGAATCCTGAGTATGACAGTGACGACCGGGTGCTTGACTATGTGGTGCGTGGAAAGACTACCGATACGGATGCTCTTACTGTTGAGAGTGAGGCAAAGAGGCTTCTTAACAGGCTTGATGTCGGAAATTTTGACGCTTTGATGGGTAATCTTTCGGGCGGTCAGAGAAAGCGTGTGGCGTTAGCGAGGACGTTGCTTTTTCCGGCGCGCGTGCTGGTGCTTGATGAGCCGACCAACCACCTTGACAGCGATATGGTGAATTGGCTGGAGGATTATCTTGTGAAATTTAAGGGTGAGATAATTATGGTTACTCATGACAGGTATTTTCTTGACAAAGTTACAAATAAGATAGTGGAGCTTGACAAGGGAAAACTCTATGAATACAAGACAAATTACAGGGGATTTCTTGAGCTTAAGACGCAGAGGGAGGAGAGTGAGCTTTCGACGTACAAAAAGCATCAGAACATTTTGCGTAAGGAGCTGGCGTGGGCTATGCGGGGATGTCAGGCGAGAAGCACGAAGCAGCAGGCAAGGCTTGAGAGGGTGGAGGCTTTGAAAAAGGAGAAGGCTCCCGAGCTTGCGGGAAATGTTGTTATGGAGTCGGTGGCGTCGAGACTTGGAAAGAAGACTATCGAGGTTAAAAATATTTCAAAGGCGTACGACGGTGTGTCTGTGGTGCGTGATTACTCATACATCTTTTTAAGAGATGACAGGATAGGCATCGTGGGAAAGAACGGATGCGGAAAATCTACGCTTGTGAAGATGATTACGGGCGAAATTTTGCCTGACAGCGGAAGCGTGGAAATAGGCGATACGGTACGCATAGGCTATTTTATGCAGGAAAATGAGCCTATGGATTTATCGCTCAGGGTGATTGACTATATCAGGAACATTGCCGAATTTATTGAGACATCGGAGGGAAAGATTTCTGCAAGCCGTATGCTTGAGCGTTTCCTTTTTACGCCTGATATGCAGTATACGATTATCGGTAAGCTGTCCGGCGGCGAGCGCAGAAGACTTTATCTTCTCAGTGTTCTTATGAGTGCGCCAAATGTGCTGGTGCTTGACGAGCCTACAAATGACCTTGACATTTCTACGCTTACGATACTTGAGGATTATCTTGACACATTTGCAGGAATAATCATTACGGTATCGCATGACAGATATTTTCTTGACAGAGTGGTTAGGAGAATATTTGCTTTTGAGAACGGAAATATCGTTCAATATGAAGGCGGATACACTGATTATGAGGCAAAGCGCGATGAAAGGATTGCGGCGGCTGAGGGTGTTTCTTCTATATATAATAGGAATGATTCGGGCGAAGGCACGAAGGATAAGTCTGTCAAGCCTCGTGTTGCTAAATTGAAATTTACCTATATGGAGCAGAAGGAATTTGAAACAATTGATGATGATATAGAGAAGCTGGAGAAGCAGGTGGCACTTATAGATAAGAAGATAATGGACAATGCCACTGACAGCGGAAGACTGAATGAACTTATGAAGGAAAAGGAAGAGACAGAGGAAAAGCTGTCTCAGAAAATGGAAAGATGGGAATATCTCAATGAACTGTATGAAAAGATTCAAAATCAAAATTAGAGGAATTCTGGCTGTCGCACTTGTGGCGGTAAGCCTTTGCGGATGTAATAAAGCTAATCCTCAGAAAGCAGTTTCTTCTATATATAATAGTGAAACAAATAATGCTGCCGGGACTAAAAGCCAATATGGTGAGACAAATAAACCTACAGAGTCGAAAACCCAATGTGATGGAACGAATAAACCTACGGAGCCGGAAACAATATATATAGAAGAAATACGAAAATCAGCTTATGATTATGCGTATGAATGTGGTATGGGAATCAATCTTGGCAATACCTTTGAAAGTTTCTGGGAGGATAAGAATAATAAAACGACAGGAGCGCAGATTATAGGCAGTAACACCCCGAGTGATTATGAGACTTGCTGGGGAGCGTCAGTTGTTACTAAGGAAATGATATCCGGAATTAAGGAATCGGGATTTAACACTTTGAGAATACCTGTGTACTGGGGAAATATGATGGCGGATGATAAAACATTTGCCATAAACGAAGAGTACATGGAAAGAGTGGAAGAAGTGGCTGACTGGGCATTATCACTTGATATGTATGTGGTAATCAATATACACCACTATGATGAGTTTGTTATTAAGAACCATACAAAAGAAGAAACACTGCTTATTATGCAAAAACTTTGGAGACAGATTAGTGAACATTTTGCTGACAAAAGTGACCACCTGATGTTTGAAGGCTACAATGAAAATGTGGGTGCTACATATTATGGAGAGCATCTTAATGAATATGAAATCTACGAATATGCCAACAGGCTTAATCAGGTGTTTGTGGACACGGTAAGAAGCGTGCCCGGCAACGAAAACAGAATGTTGATTGTGTCAGGTTATTATACCAATATAGATAAGACCGTGGATTACAGGTTTGTGATTCCGAAGGATACGGCGGATGACAGGCTTATGGTGAGTGTTCACTATATAGATAACGATAAGTACTGGAGCAGACGTATAGGAAGTGCGGAGTGGGTAAGCTATGTGGACAGTCAGATAGCAGCCTTATGCGACAGGTTTGATAAAGAAGGAATTCCGGTTTTTGTGGGTGAATGCTTTTCGGTATATGATAATCAATATATGGCAGAGGATTCCTTGTATGAGGATTCAAAGACATGTCTGAAGCTTCTTCTTACTAAGGCAAATGATGCAGGACTTGTTACATGTCTATGGGATACTACTGATAACTTTTATCTGAGAAGCAAATGTACCGTAAGAAGCGACGAGGAGAAAAAAATAATACAGGGAATTGAGAGAAAGAGAAATTGTACTTAAAATTGTACAATATATTTTTCGAAAAACTATTGCAAAAAATATTGGATAACTATATACTATTACTTGCTGTGACATTGATAGCGTTGAAGCGTGAGGTTGCTGCACAGAGGTTGCAGGTTTTCCGTGGAGCGAATGTCAAGTTAGGAAACTGACGACAAGTCACTGTACAATCAATCATCCGATAGAATATCGGAAATGACACGTGTGACATAATGAAACACGTGGGTATGTGTACAGTCACCGCTTGTTGTGCTTTTTCAAAAGTACGAAAAGGAGGCGACTTTTTTTATGGCAAGTCAAGTAATGAGAATTACATTGAAGGCTTATGACCATCAATTGGTAGACCAATCAGCAAAGAAGATTATCGAAACAGTTAAGAAGACTGGCTCACAGGTAAGCGGACCGGTACCTCTTCCGACTAAGAAGGAGGTTGTTACAATTCTTAGAGCTGTTCATAAGTACAAGGACTCAAGAGAACAGTTCGAGCAGAGAACACATAAGAGACTTATCGATATTCTTACACCATCTCAGAAGACAGTTGACGCTTTGTCAAGACTCGAGATGCCGGCTGGTGTTTACATCGACATTAAGATGAAGACAAAGTAATTCATTTTGATGAAAGAAATTAACCCAACAAGAATTTAGTCCTGAAAGGTTTAATATAGAAGCAATATACACTCAGTGGTGTAGGTTCCACTTATATTAACTGTGCAGGTCTAGAATGATTGCGAGAGCAATCCGCTGTAGATTAAACAGGAGGAAAGAAAGAATGAAGAAAGCGATTTTAGCTACAAAAGTCGGAATGACTCAAATCTTCAACGAAGACGGAGTTTTGACTCCGGTAACTGTTTTACAGGCTGGTCCATGTGTTGTTACTCAGGTAAAGACAATGGAGAATGACGGCTATGAGGCAGTTCAGGTAGGATTTGTTGACAAGAGAGAAAAGCTTGTAAACAAGCCAATGAAGGGACACTTTGACAAAGCAGGTGTTGCCTACAAGAGATACGTTAGAGAGTTCAGATTTGAAAATGCTGCTGATTATTCAGTAAAGGATGAAATCAAGGCAGACATCTTCGCAGCAGGCGATAAGATTGATGCAACAGCTATTTCAAAGGGAAAAGGATTCCAGGGCGCAATCAAGAGATTAGGTCAGTCAAGAGGACCTATGGCGCATGGTTCTAAATTCCACCGTCACCAGGGTTCAAACGGTTCTGCTACAACCCCGGGCCGTGTATTCAAGGGAAAAGGAATGCCAGGTCACATGGGAAATAAGCAGGTTACAATCCAGAACCTCGAAGTAGTAAAGGTTGACGCAGAGAACAACTTAATCTTAGTAAAGGGTGCAGTACCTGGACCTAAGAAATCTTTAGTGACACTTAAGGAAACAGTAAAAACTGATAAATAGTTTTTATGAAGGAAGGAGGCACACAGATGGCAAACGTATCTGTTTACAATATTGAAGGTAAAGAAGTTGGAACAATTGAATTAAACGATGCAGTGTTTGGTGTTGAAATCAACGAGCACCTCGTACACATGGCAGTTGTCAGCCAGCTTGCAAATAAACGCCAGGGAACACAGAGCGCTAAGACTCGTTCAGAAGTCAGCGGTGGCGGAAGAAAGCCTTGGAGACAGAAGGGAACAGGTCATGCAAGACAGGGTTCTACAAGAGCTCCACAGTGGAAAGGCGGCGGAGTTGTGTTCGCACCAAAGCCAAGAGATTACTCATTCAAGTTAAACAAGAAGGAAAGCAGAATAGCTCTTCTTTCAGCTTTGACATCAAGAGTAAATGAAAAGAAGTTTATCGTTGTTGATGAGTTAGCATTTGATACTCCAAAGACAAAGAACTTCGCAGCAGTTATGGATAACTTAAAGCTTAACAAGGCTTTAGTAGTACTTGCAGATGACAATAAGAACGTTATCTTATCAGCCAGAAACATTCCGACTGTTAAGACAGCTTCAACAAATACAATCAATGTATATGACATCTTAAAGTACGATACAATGGTAGTTACAAAGGCGGCAGCCCTTGGAATTCAGGAGGTGTATGCATAATGGCTAACGTACAGTACTATGACGTAATATTAAAACCTGTAGTAACAGAGAAGAGTATGGCAGATATGGCTGAAAAGAAGTACACATTCTTGGTTCATCCTGAAGCTAACAAGACTCAGATTAAAGAAGCTGTTGAGAAAATGTTCGAAGGAACAAAGGTAAAAAGAGTCAACACAATGAATAACGAAGGAAAGACAAAGAGAAGAGGCATGACATTTGGCAAGACTGCTAAGACAAAGAAAGCAATCGTTACATTGACAGATGAAAGCAAGGACATCGAGATTTTCCAAGGATTATAAGAGATTAGATGAGCAGACAATCAAAAACTATTGTTCATCAGTAACAGAAAGGAGTTACAAAAATGGGAATTAAGACATATAACCCATATACACCTTCCCGCAGAAATATGACCGGTTCAGATTTCGCAGAGATTACAAAGACAACTCCAGAAAAGTCTTTGACAGTATCTCTTAAGAAGAACTCAGGACGTAACAACCAGGGTAAGATTACAGTAAGACACCAGGGTGGCGGTTCAAGAAGGAAATACAGACTTATAGATTTCAAGAGAAACAGCAAGGATGGTATTCCTGCAACAGTAGTTGGTATCGAGTACGATCCAAACAGAACAGCTAACATCGCACTTATCAGCTACGCTGACGGCGAGAAGGCATATATACTTGCACCTGAAGGCCTTACAGACGGCATGACGGTAATGAGCGGTGCAACAGCAGAAGTAAGAGTAGGTAACTGCCTTCCTCTTTCAGAGATTCCTGTTGGTACAGAGCTTCACAACATAGAGCTTTACCCGGGAAAGGGCGGACAGCTTGTTCGTTCAGCTGGTAACTCAGCACAGCTTATGGCTAAGGAAGGAAAATATGCAACACTCAGACTTCCATCAGGCGAAATGAGAATGGTTCCAATCGTATGCCGTGCTTCAATCGGTAAGATTGGTAACGCAGACCATGCACTTATCAATCTTGGTAAGGCAGGACGTAAGAGACATATGGGTATCAGACCTACAGTTCGTGGTTCTGTTATGAACCCTAATGACCATCCACACGGTGGTGGTGAAGGTAAGTGTAGCGTTGGTCGTCCGGGACCTGTTACTCCATGGGGTAAGCCTGCACTTGGACTTAAGACAAGAAAGAAGAAGAAAGCTTCTAATAAGCTTATAGTAAGAAGAAGAAATGGTAAGGCTTTAGCTTAATAAAGCCTTTACCACTAACAATAATCGAATTTCGTAAGGAGGTATAGAACCTATGGCTCGCTCACTTAAAAAAGGACCATTTGCAGATGAAAGCTTACTTAAGAAAGTAAACGCTTTAAACGAGAAAGGTGAAAAGCAGGCTATTAAGACATGGTCACGCCGCTCAACAATTTTCCCACAGATGGTTGGACATACAATAGCAGTTCATGACGGCAGAAAGCACGTTCCTGTATATATCACAGAAGATATGGTAGGACACAAGCTCGGAGAGTTCGTTGCAACAAGAACTTACAGAGGACATGGAAAAGACGAGAAAAAGTCTGGACGTTAATTGATAGAAGAAGAAAGGAGGTTTAATCCATGGCAAAAGGACATAGAAGCCAAATAAAGAGAGAGAGAAATGCACAGAAGGATACCAGACCATCAGCAAAGTTATCTTACGCTAGAGTTCCGGTACAGAAGGCATGCTTCGTATTAGACGCTATCAGAGGTAAAGATGTAGAAACAGCATTAGGTATTGTAACATACAACCCAAGATATGCTTCAACACTTATAGAGAAGTTATTAAAGTCAGCTATCGCAAATGCTGAGAACAATAACGGAATGAACAGAGACAATTTATATGTAGAGGAATGTTACGCAAGTAACGGACCAATCATGAAAAGAGTTAAACCTAGAGCAAAGGGAATGGCTTACAGAATCGAGAAGAGATTAAGCCATATCACAATCGTGCTTAATGAAAGATAGTAGGAGGGCATTATGGGACAAAAAGTAAATCCTCATGGCATAAGAGTCGGTGTCATCAAAGATTGGGACTCAAAGTGGTATGCAGAAGATGATTTTGCAGATAACCTGGTAGAAGATTACAACATAAGAAAATACCTTAAGAAAAAGTTATACAGTGCTGGAATCGCTAAGATTGAAATCGAGCGTGCTTCAGACAGAGTTAAGGTTATAGTTCATACAGCAAAGCCTGGCGTAGTTATCGGAAAGGGCGGCGCAGATATCGAGGCTTTAAAGAACGAAGTTCAGAAGCTCACAGATAAGAAAGTATCAGTTGATATCAAAGAAGTAAAGAGACCTGACAAGGACGCTCAGCTCGTAGCTGAGAACATTGCTTTACAGTTAGAGAACCGTGTTTCTTTCAGAAGAGCAATGAAGTCAACAATGTCAAGAACAATGAAGTCAGGCGCAAAAGGAATCAAGACAGCAGTATCAGGTCGTCTTGGCGGCGCAGATATGGCTCGTACAGAATTTTACAGCGAGGGAACAATTCCTCTTCAGACATTACGTGCAGATATCGATTATGGATTTGCAGAGGCAGATACAACATACGGTAAGGTTGGCGTAAAGGTTTGGATATACAAAGGAGCTGTTCTTCCAACTAAAGCAAACAAGGAAGGGAGCGAGAACTAATGTTATTACCTAAAAGAGTAAAGCATCGTAAACAATTCCGTGGCTCTATGGCAGGAAAAGCTACTAGAGGAAATAAAATCAGCTATGGTGAATATGGTTTGGTAGCAACAGAACCATGTTGGATAAAGTCAAATCAGATCGAAGCTGCCCGTATTGCTATGACACGTTATATCAAGCGTGGTGGTCAGGTTTGGATTAAGATATTCCCAGATAAGCCAGTTACATTAAAGCCTATCGGTGTTCGTATGGGTAAAGGTAAAGGTGGCGTTGATTGCTGGGTTGCAGTAGTTAAACCAGGACGTGTAATGTTCGAGCTTTCAGGTGTTTCTGAAGAAGTAGCAAGAGAAGCATTACGTCTAGCTATGCACAAGCTTCCTTGCAAATGTAAGATAGCATCACGTGCAGAATTAGAAGGCGGTGACAACAGTGAAAATTAATAAATATTTAGAAGATTTAAACGCAAAATCAGTTGCTGAATTAAATCAAGAATTAGTAGCTGCTAAGAAGGAGCTTTTTAATTTAAGATTCCAGAACGCAACAAATCAGTTAGACAACACAAGCAGAATTAAGGAAGCCAGAAAGAATATCGCAAGAATTCAGACAGTTATGGCAAAGAAGGCAAACGCTGCCGAGTAGTCTATAGATAATCTTTGAGAAAGGAGAAATTGTTGTGGAAGAGAGAAATTTAAGAAAGACTCGTACAGGTAGAGTCATTAGCAATAAGATGGATAAGACAATCGTTGTTGCAGTGGAAGATCACGTTAAGCATCCATTATACAACAAGATTGTAAACAGGACATATAAATTAAAAGCACATGACGAGAACAATGAGTGCCAAATCGGTGATATCGTTAAGGTTATGGAAACAAGACCTTTATCAAAGGACAAGAGATGGAGATTCGTTGAGCTTATCAGCAGACCAGAATAATAATTAAACAATATTACTGAAAGGAGTAGTATTATGATACAGCAAGAAACCAGACTTAAGGTTGCCGACAATACAGGTGCTAAGGAATTGCTCTGCATCAGAGTAATGGGCGGTTCAACCAGAAGATATGCAAATATCGGTGACGTTATAGTTGCTAGTGTTAAAGATGCAACACCAGGCGGAGTTGTTAAGAAAGGTGATGTTGTTAAGGCTGTTGTTGTTCGTTCAGTTAAGGGCGCACGTCGTAAAGACGGTTCATACATCAAGTTTGATGAGAATGCAGCAGTTATTATAAAGGATGACAAGACACCAAGAGGTACTCGTATCTTTGGACCAGTTGCAAGAGAGCTTAGAGAAAAGCAGTTTATGAAGATTGTTTCTCTGGCACCAGAAGTATTATAAGGAGGTGTAGGCATTGTCAACTATGAAGATTAAGAAAGGCGATACAGTAAAGGTAATCGCCGGAAAAGATAAAGGTAAAGAAGGCAAGGTTACAGCCGTTAATGCAAAGAATAACACTGTATTAGTTGAAGGAGTTAATGTTGTAAAGAAGCACACAAAACCAAACGCAGCTAATCAGCAGGGCGGTATCGTAAGTCAGGAAAGCCCTATCGACATCTCTAACGTAATGTTAGTATTCAAGGGCAAGGCAACAAAGGTTGGCTTCAAGTACGAAGAAAGCGATAAAGGCCTTGTAAAGGTTCGTGTTGCAAAGGCAACAGGCGAAGTTATCAATTAATATCAGGAAGGAGGTCCAAGAAGTTGAGTAGACTTAAAGACTTATACAATAGTGAAATCAAAGATGCTATGGTAAAGAAATTCGGTTACAAGAACGTAATGGAAATACCAAAGCTTGATAAGATAGTTATAAATATGGGCGTTGGCGAAGCTAAGGACAACGCAAAAATATTAGACGTAGCTGTTAAGGAATTAGAGACAATCACAGGTCAGAAGGCAGTACTTACAAGAGCAAAGAATTCAGTAGCTAACTTCAAAATCAGAGAGGGTATGCCTATCGGATGTAAGGTAACTCTTCGCGGTGAGAAGATGTATGAGTTCCTTGACAGATTAGTAAATCTTGCATTGCCACGAGTTCGTGACTTCAGAGGCGTTAGTGCAGACTCATTTGACGGAAGAGGAAATTATGCCCTTGGAATTAAGGAACAGATTATTTTCCCTGAGATTGAATATGACAAGATTGACAAAGTCAGAGGTATGGATGTAATTTTCGTTACAACAGCCAAGACTGACGAAGAAGCACGCGAATTATTAAGATTATTCAATATGCCATTTAAGAAATAAGTATAGGAGGGAAATTCCATGGCTAAGACTTCAATGAAAGTAAAGCAACAGCGTAAACAAAAGTTCTCTACAAGAGAATATACTCGTTGTAAAATTTGTGGTCGTCCACATGCTTACTTAAGAAAATACGGAATCTGCAGAATTTGCTTCCGTGAATTAGCATATAAGGGACAGATACCAGGCGTTAAGAAAGCAAGCTGGTAAGTGCCACCATTCAGAAGGTTATGTCCTTCATTTTAAATGTTGTAGAAGGAGGAAATAAAAGATGACAGATCCAATCGCAGATATGCTTACAAGAATTCGTAATGCGAATACTGCTAAACACGATACAGTAGATGTTCCGGCATCAAAGATGAAGATTGCTATCGCTGATATTCTTCTCAAAGAAGGTTATATCGCAAAGTATGATATGGTAGAAGATGGTAACTTCAAGAACATTCGTATAACACTTAAGTACGGTTCAAACAAGAACGAGAAGATCATCTCTGGTCTTAAGAGAATTTCTAAGCCGGGTCTTCGTGTATACGCAAGCAAAGATGAGCTTCCAAGAGTACTTGGTGGTTTAGGTGTAGCTATTATCTCAACAAATCAGGGCATTGTTACCGATAAGGAAGCAAGAAAGCTTAATGTTGGTGGCGAAGTATTAGCATTTGTTTGGTAATATACCGCAGAAAACGAATAGTTCATACGGTTTTCATATAACAAATACATTTACTGATTAGGCTTGAATAGGCAACTATTCACTATTCAAACTTAATCTTCACTCAAATTAAGGAGGTGCAGGCATGTCACGTATAGGAAGAATGCCTATCGCTATACCGGCAGGTGTAACTGTTGATATTGCAGAAAATAATAAAGTGACTGTAAAAGGTCCTAAGGGAACACTCGAGAGAGTTTTGCCTGAGGAAATGGAAATAAAGCTTGAAGGTGCAGAGATTGTAGTTTCAAGACCAAATGATTTAAAGAAAATGAAGTCTTTACACGGTTTGACAAGAACACTTATCTCAAATATGGTAATTGGTGTTACACAGGGTTACGAGAAAGTTCTTGAAGTAAACGGTGTAGGTTACAGAGCTCAGAAGAACGGCAAGACCTTAGTATTATCACTTGGTTACTCACATCCAGTAGAGATGGTTGACCCGGAAGGTCTTGAGTCTGTTGTAGAAGGAACAAATAAGATTACCGTAAAAGGTATTGATAAAGAAAAAGTTGGCCAATACGCTGCTGAAATCAGATCTAAGAGAGGACCTGAGCCATACAAGGGCAAAGGTATCAAGTATGCTGATGAAGTTATTAGACGTAAAGTTGGTAAGACTGGTAAGAAATAATTGAAGGAGTGACGAAGATGGTTAGCAAAGAATCTAGAACAGAAAATCGTGTTAAAAAACACATGAAAATACGTAACCGTTTCAGCGGTACTGCTGAAAGACCACGTTTAGCTGTGTTCAGAAGCAATAATCATATGTACGCTCAGATTATTGACGACACAGTTGGCAACACATTAGTATCTGCCTCTACTCTCCAGAAGGATGTTAAGGCAGAGCTTGAGAAGACTAATAATGTAGAAGCTGCTGCTTACTTAGGCACAGTAATTGCAAAGAAAGCATTGGAAAAAGGCATTAAGACAGTAGTATTTGACAGAGGCGGCTTCATATATGAAGGTAAAATCAAAGCGTTAGCAGATGCAGCTAGAGAAGCTGGTCTGGAATTCTAAGCAGGAGGTAGAAGACATGAAACGTACAATAATTGATGCTAGTCAATTAGAATTAACTGAAAAAGTAGTATCAATCAAACGTGTAACCAAAGTTGTTAAAGGTGGTCGTAACTTCAGATTTTCAGCTTTGGTAGTTGTCGGCGACGGCAACGGACATGTTGGTGCAGGTGTTGGTAAAGCAGCAGAAATTCCAGAAGCTATCCGCAAAGGAAAAGAAGATGCTATGAAGCACCTCGTAAGTGTAGCAGTAGACCAGAATGCAAGCATTCCTCATGACTACACAGGAAAATTCGGAAGTTCAGTAGTATTACTCAAGAGAGCTCCGGAAGGTACCGGTGTTATCGCCGGAGGTCCGGCACGTTCAGTGCTTGAGCTTGCAGGTATAAAGAATATTCGTACAAAGTCACTTGGTTCAAACAACAAGCAGAACGTAGTTCTTGCAACAATCCAGGGACTCAGCGAGTTAAAGACACCTGAAGAAGTAGCAGCTCTTCGTGGTAAGTCAGTAGACGAACTGTAAGACAGGAGGTAATTGAAATGGCAGAAAAGTTAAAGATTACTTTAGTAAAATCACCTATCAGTGCAGTTCCAAAGCATAGAAGAACTGTAGAAGCACTTGGCTTGACTAAGATGCACAAGACAGTTGAATTACCTGACAACAAGGCAACAAGAGGTATGATTCAACAGGTTGGTTATATGTTAAAGGTAGAAGAAATCTAATATTATGGATAAGGAGGTGCAGGAATGGACTTATCAAATTTAAGACCTGCCGAAGGTTCAAAGCAGAGCAATAATTTTAGAGTAGGACGTGGTCATGGTTCAGGAAACGGCAAGACTGCCGGCAAGGGACACAAGGGTCAGAAGGCTCGTTCAGGAGCTCCAAGACCTGGTTTTGAAGGTGGCCAGATGCCATTATACAGACGAATCCCTAAGAGAGGTTTCACAAACAGAAACACAAAGGAGATTGTTGGAATTAACGTAAGTGCACTTGAGAAGTTTGACAACGGAGCAGAAGTTACCGTTGAAACACTTATGGCTTCAGGTGTTGTAAGTAATCCAAAGGACGGCGTTAAGATTCTTGGAAATGGTGAACTTACAAAGAAACTTACAGTTAAGGCAAATGCATTCAGCGAGGCTGCAAAGGCTAAGATTGAGGCAGTTGGCGGAACTTGTGAGGTGATTTAATGTTCAAATCATTCGTGAACGCATTTAAAGTAAAGGATATCAGAAAGAGATTCTATTATACGTTTATGATGCTTGTAGTTATCAGGTTGGGAAGCATTCTTCCTATACCTGGTATCGATACTACTGCAATAAGCGCAGCTATCGCAGATTTCTTCAAGGGAACAAATGGCGCTTTTGACTTCTTGTCAGCTATAACCGGTGGTTCATTTGAGAAAATCTCAATATTTGCACTTAGCATTACCCCATACATCACATCATCAATCATTATGCAGCTTCTTACAATAGCTATTCCAAAGCTTGAAGAAATGCAGAAGGATGGCGAGGATGGAAGAAAGAAGATTGCAGAAATCACACGTTATGTGACAGTACTTCTTGCAATCGGCGAATCTGTTGCAATGGCAGTAAGCTTCAACAATCAGGGTTATCTTGAGGACGGATTTATTCCTCTAAAGATGATTATGATTATCGTGACACTTACGGCAGGTTCAGCAACACTTATGTGGATTGGTGAAAGAATCACAGAAAAGGGTATCGGAAATGGTATTTCTATAGTACTTTTAATAAATATTGTTTCACGTATTCCAAGTGATTTGGGAACATTGTACGAGAAATTCGTAAAGACAGAGGATAACATCGCAAGAGCAATCTTGGCAGCGGTTATCATCATAGCAGTTATAGTACTTATGGTATGGTTTACATGTATTCTGCAGGATGCAGAGAGAAGAATACCGGTTCAGTATTCTCAGAAAATCCAGGGCAGAAAGACATATGGCGGTCAGTCATCAAACATACCTTTAAAGGTAAATACGGCAGGCGTTATTCCGGTAATCTTCGCTTCATCATTACTTCAGTTCCCTGTGGTAATTGTGAACTTCGTTAAAGGTACAACACCTGAATGGTGCAAATACCTTTCACAGAGCTACTGGTGTGACCCTAAGAACCTTAAGTATTCAGTCGGTTTGTTGGTATACATTGTACTTATAATAGTATTTGCATATTTCTATACATCAATTACATTTAATCCTATGGAAATATCAAACAATATGAAGAAGTCAGGCGGTTTCATTCCTGGAATCAGACCGGGCAAGCCAACAACAGACTACCTGAACAGCATACTTAACAGCATAGTATTTATCGGTGCTGTAGGACTTACAATCGTGGCTGTCATTCCTATAATTCTTTCAGGAATATTCAGCGCAAACGTAACCTTCTTTGGTACGTCAATAATCATTATTGTAGGTGTAGTTCTTGAAACAATCAAGAAAGTAGAATCACAGATGGTTGTTCGCAGTTACAAAGGTTTCTTAAATGACTAATAAACATATATTGACTTGCCTGGTAGAGATACCGGGCGAGTCGTTTGTGGTTATACAGATTGTTTATAACAGAAAGGCATAGAAGTATTATGAAAATAATCATGTTAGGAGCACCTGGCGCAGGAAAAGGCACACAGGCGCAGAGAATAGCAGCAAAGTGGAACATTCCACACATTTCAACAGGCGATATTTTCAGAGCAAATATCAAAAACGGAACAGAGCTTGGCAAAAAAGCCAAGTCATATATGGATCAGGGACTTTTGGTACCGGATGAATTGACAGTAGATTTAGTGGTTGACAGAATTAATCAGGAAGATTGTGCAAACGGTTATGTGCTTGACGGTTTCCCAAGAACCATACCACAGGCAGAAGCACTTGATGAGGCTTTAAAGTCACTTAACGACAGCCTTGATTACGCTATAAATGTTGAAGTTCCTGACGAAAACATTATCAACCGTATGTCAGGCAGAAGAGCATGTCTTTCATGTGGCGCCACATATCACATTGTTTATAACAAGACTAAAACAGAAGGAATTTGCGATAAGTGCGGAAGCGAGCTTGTGTTAAGAGATGACGATAAGCCTGAAACAGTTCAGAAGAGACTTTCAGTATATCATGACCAGACTCAGCCGCTTATTGATTACTATACAAAAAAAGGCATCATAAAAGAAGTAGACGGAACATTAGATATGGAAGCTGTATTTAATGCAATCGTAGACATCTTAGGAGAGTAAAGTTGAGAGATTTTTGCTTTCTATACAAAAATTTTTCAATCTTCCGGTTTGTGTCTGCGACGCCGGACCGGAAATGTGTCCGCAGTTTCTTTCATAAGAACTGTGGCACCATATTGCTCCCGCAGGTCGCAAGAATGAGAGGTAATTATGTCAGTGACAATAAAATCTGCTAGAGAAATCGAGCTTATGAGAGAAGCAGGAAGGGTACTTGCCATTGTTCACGACGAGCTGGGAAAGGCTATAAAGCCGGGAATGACAACTTATGCCATAGATAAACTTGGCGAAGAAATAATAAGAAGCTATGGATGTATTCCTTCATTTTTGAATTATGAAGGCTATCCTGCATCAATATGCGTTTCAGTCAACGACGAAGTAGTTCACGGAATACCTTCAAAGAAACGCTATATAAAAGAAGGCGATATAGTAAGCCTTGATGCCGGCGTTATCTACAAGGGCTATCATTCGGACGCTGCAAGAACACATGCGGTCGGCGAGATAAGCGATGAAGCAAAAAAACTTATAGAAGTTACAAAGCAGTCCTTTTACGAAGGAATTAAATTTGCAAAAGAAGGCTGCTATCTTCATCAGATTTCTGCGGCGATAGGCGATTATGCCGAGAGCTTTGGTTACGGAGTTGTTGAAGATTTGGTGGGACACGGAATCGGTCATAATCTTCACGAAGACCCACAGATACCGAACTTCAGATGCAGAGGCAAGGGCATAAAGCTTCAGGCAGGAATGACGCTTGCCATAGAACCCATGATAAACATAGGAACCTACGAGGTAGATTTTCTTGACGACGGATGGACCTGTGTTACCGGAGACGGTTCTTTATCAGCTCACTATGAGAATACAATATTAATAACAAAGGGTGAGCCTGAGATACTTTCAATATTAAAGTAAATGCACACCTAATAAACAACGTGATTCTAGGAGGTTTGAGAATGTCGAAGTCAGACGTAATTGAAATAGAAGGAACAGTAGTAGAGAAATTACCAAATGCCATGTTTCAGGTAGAACTTGAAAACGGACATAAGGTATTGGCTCATATAAGCGGCAAGCTCCGTATGAACTTCATAAGAATATTGCCGGGAGATAAAGTTACTATTGAACTCTCACCATATGATTTGTCAAAAGGAAGAATTATCTGGAGAGACAAATAAGCAGCTTTAAGTATTAATTTTAGTACAAGTAAATTTTTTCAAATTTAGCTTGAAAACAAAAAGAAGTTATGCTACAATGTAAAGCGAACTTTTTTTGAAAGGAGGATTTACTGTGAAAGTTAGGTCATCAGTTAAGCCTATTTGCGAAAAATGTAAGATTATCAAGAGAAAGGGCAGCATCAGAGTAATCTGTGAGAACCCAAAGCATAAGCAGAGACAGGGCTAATTAAGTTCGTAAGCAGATTTTTAAAAATAACCTGCTTGTTATTGTAATGGCATTTTTGGAAAAAATGTTCGTTATGAATCGGGGCATTTACATAAGGTAACTGCTCATTTTGAAGACGGTTCTTACCGTCACGGTATTGCGGCTGCAGCAATGAACCACGCGGATAAGTGTGACTTTATCGGTTTATTGCTATTATATAAAATTTTGCCAGTTTTAAAAGCATAGGTACACATTTCAGACGTCAGGGTGGCACCTGGCGGGCTATTTTATGCTATAAAACATTTTCCAATTAACACTATAATTTATTAACGGAGGTGTAATGCGCACATGGCTCGTATTGCTGGTGTAGATTTACCAAGAGAAAAACGTGTAGAAATCGGACTTACTTATATATATGGTATAGGAAGAGTAAGCTCAAATCGTATTCTTGCTGAGGCAAATGTAAATCCTGATACTCGTGTCAAGGATCTTACAGATGAAGAAGTAGCAAGAATTCGTGACGTTATTGACGCAAGTCAGACAGTTGAAGGTGATTTGAGAAGAGAAATCGCTTTAAATATCAAGAGATTACAGGAGATTGGATGCTACAGAGGTATCCGTCACAGAAAGGGTCTTCCTGTAAGAGGTCAGAAGACAAAGACTAATGCTAGAACTCGTAAGGGTCCTAAGAAGACAGTAGCAAACAAGAAGAAGTAATAAAAATATCGAAAACCCATAAGGGAGGTTAGTTTAGAAAATGGCTAGTGCTAATAAAGTAACAAAAAAAGCAACAAAGAAGCGTGTTAAGAAGAACGTTGAGCGCGGACAGGCACATATTCAGGCATCTTTTAACAATACAATCGTAACATTAACCGATGCAGAAGGAAATGCTTTATCATGGGCAAGTGCCGGTGGTCTTGGATTCAAAGGCTCAAAGAAATCTACTCCTTATGCAGCTCAGATGGCAGCAGAGACTGCTACAAAGGCAGCTTTAATTCATGGTTTAAAGTCTGTAGACGTTATGGTAAAAGGACCTGGTTCAGGCAGAGAGGCAGCTATTCGTGCACTTTCAGCATGCGGTCTTGAAGTAACAAGTATTAAGGATGTTACTCCTGTTCCACATAATGGATGTCGTCCACCAAAGCGTAGAAGAGTCTAATTAGGAGGTAGCAAAAAGATGGCAATTAACAGAACCCCAGTTCTTAAGAGATGTAGGTCACTTGGTTTGGAGCCTATGTATTTAGGAATTGACAAGAAGTCAAATAGAGAATCAAAGAGAGCCAACAAGAAGATGAGTGAGTACGGACTTCAGCTCAGAGAGAAGCAGAAGGCTAAATTCATCTACGGCGTATTAGAGAAGCCTTTCAGAAACTACTATAAGAAGGCTGAGAAGATGACAGGTATGACAGGTGAAAATCTTATGATTTTACTTGAGAGAAGACTTGACAATGTAATCTTCAGATTAGGTTTAGCAAGAACAAGAAAAGAAGCTAGACAGATAGTAGACCACAAGCATGTTTTAGTAAACGGAAAGTGCGTAAACATTCCTTCATTACTTGTAAAAGCAGGCGACACAATCGAAATCAGAGAAAAGTCAAAGGGCTCACAGAGATACAAGGATATCTTAGAGGTTACAGGCTCAAGATTAGTTCCGGAATGGTTGACAGTAGACCAGGAGAAGCTTACAGCTACAGTTAAGGAGCTTCCTACAAGAGAAGCTATCGACGTACCTGTAAACGAGATGCTTATCGTCGAGTTGTATTCAAAATAATCCATAAGGATTAGAATTCCCAAAAGGAGGGGCTTTTAAAGTGTTCGATTTTGAAAAACCTAGAATTGAGATTCAGGAAATCTCAGAAGATAATAAATACGGCAGATTTGTTGTAGAGCCACTTGAGAGAGGCTATGGTATAACACTTGGTAATTCACTCAGAAGAATTATGCTTTCTTCATTACCGGGCGCTGCAGTAAGCCAAGTCAAAATAGAAGGCGTAGTTCATGAGTTCAGTTCAATTCCCGGTGTTAAGGAAGATGTTACAGAGATAATTATGAACATCAAGAACCTTGCCATCAAGAATAACAGCGAGACAAATGAACCAAAGACAGCCTATATCGAAGCAACAGGCGAAGGTGTTGTCACGGCAGCAGACATTAACTGCGATCAGGATATCGAAATCCTCAACAAGGATCAGGTAATAGCAACACTTAACGGCGGTGCAGACTGCAAGCTCTTTATGGAGCTTACAATCACAAAAGGCAGAGGTTACATCAGTTCTGACAAGAACAAGAATGAGGACCTTCCGCTTGGCACAATAGCTGTAGATTCTATTTACACACCTGTAGAGCGTGTAAATATGTCAGTACAGAACACTCGTGTTGGTCAGGTGACAGACTATGATAAACTTACATTGGATGTAACCACCAACGGAACATTGGCACCGGACGAGGCAGTGAGTTTTGCTGCAAAGGTACTCAGCGAGCATCTCAACCTCTTTATCGACCTTTCTGAGAAGGCACAGAAGCTTGATGTCATCACAGACAAGAAGGTTGACGAGAAAGAGAAAGTCCTTGTAATGAACATAGATGAATTAGAGTTATCAGTTCGTTCATACAACTGCTTGAAGAGAGCCGGTATCAACACGGTTGAAGAGTTGTGCAACAAGACACCGGACGACATGATGAAAGTCAGAAATCTTGGACGTAAGTCACTGGATGAAGTTCTTGCAAAGCTTAAGGAGCTTGGCTTGCAGCTTAATCCTAATGAGGACTAAGTCACGGATATATTTTCAATCAGATAAGCTGCGGCTGTCTGATTAGCAATACTTTTATAGTTATTTAACTACAAAGCATAACGCCAGTAAGACCATGGGCATGACGCTATGTTCCACAATATGGAGGTAAAACAATGGCAGATTATAGAAAGCTTGGTAAGACATCAAGCCAGAGAAAAGCATTATTAAGAAATCAGGTTACAGCACTTATCGCAAACGGTAAGATTGTAACAACAGAAGCAAGAGCAAAAGAAGTTCGTAAGATTGCCGAGAAGCTTATAACATTAGCTATAAAGGAAAAGGATAACTTTGAAGAAGTTACCGTATCAGCTAAGGTTCCTCGCAAGGATAAGGACGGCAAGAGAGTGAAAGAAGTTGTAGACGGTAAGAAAGTTACAGTATACGACACAGTAGAAAAGACCATCAAGAAGGATAAGCCTTCACGTCTTCATGCAAGAAGAAAGATGCTTGAGACTCTTTACACGGTAACAGAGGTTCCAAAGGAATCAGCCGGTAAGAAGAGAAATACAAAGGAAG
>CAMEJP010000044.1 GCA_945920185.1 uncultured Eubacterium sp.
CTTGTCATAATCCTCAATAGCTGCAACTGCATCTACAACTGAAGTAATCTGACGTGTAATCTTCTTAGGCTGTCCGTTCTCAAAGCCTCTTAACTGGAGTGTGTACTGACATTCCTGCTCATGGAATCTGTCAAGGTTACCAAATTCGATAGGCTTAACGATAACTACGCCGCCGTTAAAATCTGTCTTTTCGTTAGTTACATCAAAAATGTAATCTACGAAAGCTCTAAGGAAGTTACCCTCGCCAAACTGCAAAACCTTAACCGGTCTGTCAACTGCTCCTGTAATGCTCTTGTTCAATCTTTCCATTGTTTTTTCTCCTCTTTAAATAATGTATATTGAGTTATTGCGCTTACATTTTGTGTAAGCACTTACATATTAATATTTTACTAGGTTTTGTATCATAAGTCAATCTATTTTTTTGTGTATTTTGAAAATTTATCACTTGTATTTATTTTGCTAACATTGTATAATGAAAACAAGTATGTAAGTACTTACACAGACAAGGAAGGATATGCTTATGAATATCTATGACGTTTCCAAAAAAGCAGGAGTTTCGATAGCAACTGTTTCACGTGTCATTAACGGCAATACTAATGTCAGCGAGAAGACTAAAGAAAAGGTTCTTTCCGTCATAAAGGAAATCGGCTACACACCGAATGTATTTGCACGTGGTCTCGGGCTTAACACCATGAAGACCATAGGAATTATGTGCACCGATTCTTCTGACCTTTATCTTGCAAATGCCGTGTACTATCTTGAGCGTGAGCTTCGTGCCAATGATTACGACTCCATTCTCTGCTGTACGGGCACCGATCTTGAAACAAAGAAAAAGTATCTTGAGCTTTTACTTTCCAAACGCGTAGATGCCATTATTCTTGTTGGTTCTAAATTTGTTGAGAGCAACGATAACGACAATTCCTACATCAAGGAGGCGGCAAAAAAGGTTCCTATTATGCTTGTGAACGGTCATGTGGACGGTGAAAATATTTACACTACTCTCTGTAATGATGAGGACGCCATTTATTCCGTGACCGATACGCTCATAAAATCAGGAATTACCGATATTGTATATCTTTACACCAGCAACTCACACAGCGGTCTTAATAAGCTTTCAGGCTTCAGAAAAGCACATTTTATGCACAATCTTTTGCTAAGACCCGAATATACCAAGCTGTGTAACAAGGATTACAGGCGTGCAAAAGAATATCTTACCGAGCTGTATGAAAAGAAAGTACCGTTTAATGCCGTCGTTACGTCAGATGACTATCTTGCCGTAGGCGCATTAAAATTTGCATATGAATTTGGTTTAAATGTTCCCGGAGATTTGAGTATTGTAGGTTATAACAACTCCATTCTTGCCGAATGTACGGAGCCGGCTCTCACTTCCATTGACAGCCGCGTGGAGTCGTTGTGCATAACCACGGTAAAGACTCTTATGGGAATATTTAACGGCAGTGATGTACCAAATAAGACATACATTACCGCCAATATAATTAAAAGAAACACTACATCATTCTAAATCAGGAGGAAAAGCAAAATGAAAAAATTTATGGACAAGGATTTCTTACTTTCAACTCCAACTGCCCAGAAGCTTTATCACGATTATGCGGCAAAGATGCCTATTCTTGACTATCACTGCCACATCAATCCAAAAGAAATCGCTGAGAACAGAAAGTTCGAGAATATCACACAGGTATGGCTCGGAGGCGACCATTACAAATGGCGTCAGATGCGTACAAACGGTATTGACGAATATTATATAACAGGCGGTGCTTCTGACAGGGAGAAATTCCAAAAGTGGGCTGAAACTCTTACAAAAGCCATCGGCAATCCACTCTTCCACTGGAGTCATCTTGAATTACAGAGATATTTTGACTACAACGGTGTTCTCAATGCAGACACAGCTGAAGAAGTTTGGAATCTCTGCAATGCTAAACTTCAGCAGGATGATATGACCGTAAGAAGCCTTATCAAAAAATCAGGTGTTACTCTTATATGTACAACTGACGATCCTATAGATTCACTTGAATATCACAAAGCAATTGCTGAGGATCCTACATTTGATGTTCAGGTACTTCCAGCATGGCGTCCTGACAAGGCTATGAATATTGAAAAGCCTGAATATCTTGATTACCTTTCTAAGCTTGAAGCTGTTTCAGGCGTATCCATCAAGACATTTGCAGACCTTAAGGCTGCTCTTGTAAACCGTATGGAATTCTTCAACAGCATGGGTTGTAAGGTATCTGATCACGCTCTTGAGTATGTTATGTATAAGCCTGCTTCAGACGAAGCAATCGAAGCTATATTTACAAAGAGACTTCAGGGCGGTGAGCTTACAGAGCTTGAGCAGTTACAGTTCAAGACAGCATTTATGGTATTTGTCGGCAAAGAATACAACAGACTCGGATGGGCTATGCAGCTTCACTACGGCTGTAAGAGAGATAACAACGTATTCCGTTACAACCAGCTTGGTCCTGATACCGGATATGACTGTATCAACACATACAGCTCTTCATACGAGATGGCAAACTTCCTCAATGCACTTAACTCAACTGACGAGCTTCCAAAGACAATCATCTACTCTCTTAACCCTACAGACAATGCTGCTATCGGCACTGTACTCGGATGCTTCCAGGACCCTACTGTTGTCGGCAAGGTTCAGCAGGGTTCAGCTTGGTGGTTCAACGATCACAAGACAGGCATGACAGAGCAGATGACTTCTCTTGCAAACTTAAGTCTTCTCGGCAACTTTATCGGTATGCTTACAGATTCAAGAAGCTTCCTTTCTTACACAAGACACGAGTACTTCAGAAGAATTATGTGTGAGCTTATCGGAAAATGGGTTGAGAACGGCGAGTATCCTGAGGATTACAATGTTCTCGGAAAGATGGTTCAGGACATTTCATACAACAACGCAGTAAGATATTTCGGATTTGACCTGTAATCATTAGCAATCATCAAACTATAAAGTTTAAGGACGCCTGTCTATCAGGTGTCCTTTTTTAGATGAAACATATGCCTCCTGTGCACAACCAAAAAGAGCAATATCACATTTATGATATCGCTCTCTGATATTATTTATCCTATAATTTTCTTTATCCTATGATTTACAACAATTCATCCTTGTCATCATCGTCATCATCAAATAAGTCAAGTTCTGCATCATCGGTATCTTTGTCATCATTAAGCCTGTTTTCTGAAAAAGTATTTAGATTCTTTCCTGTCTTTCTTACAGGAGTCTTTTTTTCATTGCCTTTCTTTGAAGGGTTCACATCATCAGGATCATTAAATCCCACAAATACACAATAGCAAATTCCAAAACCTATTCCCATAGATACAACACACAGAAGAAATGTTACCCACATAGGAACACCGCCTGAAGAATTCTTCTTAGCAGAAGTAGTTTTCTTTGTCTCTTCTTCCGTTGCCTTTGTGGTATCCTTTGAAGCTGAGACCTCTCTTGTTACAATGATAGTGTAAGTTTTTGCAAATCCGTCTTCTGCCGTACATATTACTTTAACTGTATTTTCACCTTCCACAAGATTCTTTCCTCCGACCACTCTGTAATCAGAACGTGAATCCTTTACCGTAGCCTTAATATCTATTGAACTTACGTCATAAGGCACTGTCAATGTATACCTTGTCACATCCGGGTCAAAAGCAGGTGTCAGCTTGTAGCCTGAAACACTTAAACTTGACAAATTCGTATCTGAGCTGACAGGAACCTCCAAAGGCTTACTTGTTGAAGCCGTAGTGTTCTCTTTTGTTGTCGGCTCATTATCGGAAGCTGTTGTTTCTTCCTTCTTGATAACAACAGTATCAACATTACTTTCAGTAAATCCGTTTGCCGTAGCCGTGGCAGTTACCTTAAAGCTGTCACCCACTTTGGCTGTGGAAGATACCTCAAAGCCTACCGTAAAGGTTGCTTTATCACCCACATTTGTAACAGTGAATGTTTTTCCGTCATTGGTAGAAGCACCTGATACCGAGCTGTATTTAAGCCCGCTGTCATAGCTGAGGGAACAAAGAACATTTGAAAGTGCCTTTCCGCTTATTGTAACCGTAACGGTAACCTTCTTACCCGCATAACCGTCACCTGCTGTCACAGATACACTGCTAAGTTCAGGCTTAGTGACAGGTTGTGACTGAGTCTCTCCCTGTGATTCTTTAGTATTGTCCTCCTTGGACTCCGAAACACTCTGTGAAGTTTTCTCATTAGCGTTTGAGGAATTTTCCTCTGCCCTGACATTTTTAACAAATGCTCCTAAACTTAAAACTATAAGAACCATCGCCAACAAAAGCGACATATACTTTTTTTTCATTAATCATCATCCTCTTCCGGCATATCCCAGTTATGATAAACATCTTGAACATCATCATCTTCTTCAAGCAAATCAAGAATTCTCTTCATTTTCTTGATATCGCCTTCATCTGTAAGTGACACATATGTCTGAGGTATCATAGTTACCTCGGCGCTTGCCATAGGTACATTAAGTGCCTCAAGAGCCTCTCTCACCGTATCAAAATCATCCGGCTCAGTAAGTACCTCAAAACTGTCATCTTCTTCGTTAAAATCAGCAGCTCCGGCGTCAAGAGCAGCCATCATAAGCTCGTCAGCATCTATCTTGACCTCTTCCTTGTCAAGTATAATCTGACCTTTCTTGTCAAACATAAAGGATACGCAACCCTGTGTTCCTATGCTTCCGCCACCCTTTGTAAATGCACTTCTTATGTTTGAAGCTGCACGGTTACGGTTATCCGTAAGCGCCTCAACAATAATAGCCGTACCGTTCGGACCATAACCTTCATAAGTTACAGCCTCGTAATTAGATGCATCTGAGCTGGCAGCCTTCTTTATTGCCCTGTCGATTGTATCATTTGGCATATTGTTGGCTTTAGCCTTAGCCACAACCGCTCTTAACTTACTGTTGTTGTTCACATCAGAGCCGCCCTCTTTTACAGCTACCATAAGCTCCTTACCGATTCTGGTAAAAATCTTTCCCTTAGCAGCGTCATTAGCAGCCTTCTTATGCGCTATATTTGCAAATTTTGAATGTCCTGACATATTTTCCTCCGTTTAAAATCCAATTAAAGATTAGCCTTAATCTTCTCGATTATTTCTTCATATTCAGCCTCAGACAGATATACTCTGTCAGGGTTCATGGCAAATGTGCCACCCCACTCAAACTCATCCTTATACTTAGGTGTCAAGTGGAAATGCAGATGATGACCTGTATCACCATATGCTCCGTAATTTACCTTATCAGGAGAAAATGCAGCCATAATAGCTCTTGCTACACGCGCTACTTCTTCAAAATAAGCAGCTCTCTCCTCAGCCGTAAGCTCATTCATATCGCCTACATGCTTTTTGTGAGCTACAATACATCTTCCCTTGTGACTCTGTTCCTTAAAAAGATATACCTTTGAATTTTCAAGCTCACAAATCTTAATGCCGAATTTTGCAACCAATTCGCCTTCAACACAATATGCACAATTATTGTCTGTCATGATTTGATTTTCCTCCATTTTGTAATTTAAGAGTGAAATATTTATCCGTCAGGAAAACATTTCACTCCGTGCTTTATATTTTTCTGTTACTGAACGTCCTTGATACTAAAGCTGATTCTGCCCATCTTATCTTTTCCTAAGCATACAACCGTAACAATATCTCCGAGTGTAAGCACATCCTCAACTCTGTTGATTCTCTCCTTACAAATCTTAGATATGTGAACCATACCTTCCTTGCCCGGTGCAAATTCGATAAATGCGCCAAATTCCTTTATGCTTGTAACCTTACCTGTATACTTTTTGCCTTCTTCAAATTCGCTGACAATAGTCTCGATATACTGCTTTGCCTTTTCCATATTTGCAGCGTCAACACCGCAGATAGATACGGCACCGTCATCAGTAATGTCAATCTTAACGCCTGTTTCATCAATGATGGCGTTGATTGTCTTACCGCGCTGACCTACAACATCACCAATCTTCTCAGGGTCAATCTTAATCTGAATAATCTTTGGAGCAAACTCGCTTACCTCAGGTCTAGGAGCAGGTATTGTAGCTTCGATTATATTTGTAAGAATGTATTCTCTTGCCTGCTTACATTTTGCAAATGCTTCCTTAACGATAGCAGGTGTAAGACCGTGAATCTTGATATCCATCTGGATGGCTGTTATACCGTCATGAGTACCGGCCACCTTAAAGTCCATATCACCGAAGAAATCTTCAAGGCCCTGAATATCCGTAAGCACGATATAATCATCATCCGTATCACCTGTCACAAGTCCGCATGAGATACCGGCAACCGGCTTCTTGATAGGAACACCGGCAGCCATAAGTGACATGGTGGATGCACATACTGAAGCCTGTGATGTAGAACCGTTTGATTCAAATGTCTCAGATACGGTTCTTATTGCATATGGGAATTCCTCTTCACTTGGAAGTACAGGAACCAATGCTTTCTCAGCCAAGGCACCGTGACCTATTTCTCTACGTCCCGGTCCTCTTGAAACCTTAGTTTCACCTACTGAATACGCAGGGAAATTGTAGTGGTGCATATATCTCTTTGCAACTTCGTTTGTGTCAAGTCCGTCAAGCTTCTGAACCTCTGACAAAGGTGCCAGCGTACACACGTTACAAATCTGTGTCTGACCACGTGTAAACATGGCAGAACCATGAACTCTAGGAATTATATCAATCTCTCCTGCAAGAGGTCTGATTTCTGTAATCTGTCTTCCGTCAGGTCGCTTGTGGTCTTTAAGAATCATCTTTCTTACAGTCTTCTTCTGATACTGATATACAGCGTCAGGAAGAAGTGCAAGCCACTCCTCGTTATCAGCAAATGCTTCCTCAAGTCTTTCTGTGATAACACGGATGTTCTCTTCTCTCTTTTGCTTCTCGTCAGTAAATACGGCTTCCTCCATCTCATCCGGAGTAACCACTGCCTTCATAGCCTCAAACATCTCAGAAGGAACTGCACAGCTTACATATTCCTTCTTAGGCTTTCCGGCCTCGGCAACTATTTTATTGATAAACGCTATGATATCCTGATTGATTGTGTGAGCCTTATATATGGCGTCATACATAACATCCTCAGGAACTTCGTTTGCGCCTGCCTCAATCATAATAACCTTCTCGCTTGTAGAAGCTACCGTAAGCTGAAGGTCACCATTCTTCCACTGCTCCTGATTAGGGTTAACGATAAGCTCACCGTTTACCATACCAAGCTGTGTCATGGCACATGGTCCGTCAAAAGGTATATCAGATATGGCTGTTGCAATAGCTGAACCAAGCATAGCCGTAAGTTCAGGTCTACACTCAGGATCAACACTCATAACCATATTGTTAAGTGTTACGTCATTTCTGTAATCCTTAGGGAACAGAGGACGCATAGGTCTGTCGATAACTCTTGATGTAAGAATGGCATTCTCTGAAGCCTTTCCTTCTCTCTTGTTAAATCCGCCCGGAATCTTTCCTACGGCATAAAGCTTTTCTTCATACTCAACACTGAGAGGGAAGAAATCAATGCCGTCCCTTGGCTTTTCTGAGGCTGTTGCAGTAGATAATACTACCGTATCTCCGTAGTGCATAAATGCTGCACCGTTTGCCTGTGCAGAAACTCTGCCAACATCAACTCTCAATGTTCTGCCGGCAAGTTCCATGGTAAAACTCTTGTAATTGCTCATTGTAACAATTCCTTTCATTATTGATTTTGTTTTGCCAAAGGAGTCCGAAACAACTGAAAAACACACTTATATATGTACTTTTCAGTGGTCTCGGTGCTATTCTCTCTGGCATAAATTTGTTAAAAAATTTGCTGAAAGCCCTGTAACTACACGATCAGTCATAAAACTTTCCGTTTTATGGAAAATTCTGATAACTAAAACAAGGGGCGGAAGCACCGCCCCTTATGTGTAGAAATTACTTTCTAATACCTAAACGTTCAATCAAAGTACGGTAACTTTCAATATCAGTCTTCTTAAGATACTCAAGTAAGCCTCTTCTCTGACCTACCATCTTAAACAAACCTCTTCTTGAATGGTTATCCTTCTGATTAACTTTGAGATGCTCTGTAAGCTCTGCAATTCTCTCTGTTAAAAGTGCAATCTGTACTTCAGGTGAACCTGTATCTCCAGGCTGTCTTCCGTATGCTGCAATAATCTCTGCTTTCTTTTCCTTTGATATCATGTCGATATTCCTCCTAAAATAAAAATATAATATAATCGCCTGCAATTAAGATACGGTCGGAGTGTCCTATACCTGAATTGCGGCTAATCATCTGTATTATGTTATCATATATGCTACGATATTTCAAGACATTTTTTAAAATTCACGCAAATATTATTTTATAAGAAATATGCTATTTTCCGTAAGTTCCGGCATATTCCAAAGATACCACGTCTTCTGCCGCCACGCCCACAATCAGTTTCGTGCTGCCTTTCTGATATACATACATACCCTGACTGTGTTCAAAATCATTTCCATACAAATCAACCATACGGTCAAGTCCGGCACCTATGTAAAGGCCTTCCTTAGTCATAACGCTGTCGTCAGTAAGCACAATTCTTGTCACCAGTTCCACACCGTCAATCTCATTTACATAGATTTCAAAACCGCTGTACATATATATTTTGTCAAGACCGTCAAAAGCGCAGCTTGCCATTTCAAAATAATCCTTGTATTCGCCTGCAATCTTCAATGCACTTTCGGCATTCATATTTACCTTTATGTTTCCGTTTGCCGTATTAAAGCAAAACTCCTCGTTTACGTTTTTCTTTTCGGACGTACTCTCTTTTTCCCTGCCGCCTTCATTTTTTTTACAGCCCGCAAACAATATACACGCCAGTACCACAACAAGGCACACACACATAAGTCTTTTCATTTTTCCGTAGCTTAGTATTCTCATCTCGTTCTTTCCTCTGCATATTCTTCCAGTCGCTCATTCCATTTTCTGCTTATTGTATCACTCTTTTGTGAAAATTCAATGTTCAAATCAGAAATAAGCATTTTGCCGAAATAATCCGTCAGTTTTTCAGCTCCGTAAAGATTAAGATGTAGCCCTCCGTCATAAGTATCAGTACTGTAATCAATACCTGTTTCATCGGCACATTCCAAAAAATTTATGTAGAATAAGCCATTATTTTTAGCGTATTCTTCCATGTCATCATCCCATTCATCATACCAGTAAGGATAAAGGGAAGGTGCTTTCACAAGAATAAGTTCGATATTATTTTCACTGCAAAGCCTTGTAATCCTGTCAAGATAATCATAGCACACATCAGAAAAACTATAATCCGCCAATTTCTGCCTGCTCGGAAGCACCGTATAAGGCTTCACGTTCTTATTCATAAGATATCCCATATATGATATCTGCGGTCTTGTTATATAATATTTTATATCTTCTTTTGTAAGTTCACTGTACCTGTAATGAAAACGAAGAATCGGGAAAATGTAGCTGACTGGATTTTCTTCTTCGGTCATAGAAGCCGACACCGCCTGCATTTTTTCTAAAGAGAACTTCATTCCGTCAAGAGTAAGACGATTGTATTCTTCCTTGACAGGCTTATCATACTTCATTGAAAGGACATTAAACACAACAACCTTTGGAGTTTCGTATTTCAGAGTTTCCTTAAGAATATAATAAGACTGCCATATAGTCTGATTGGCACTTCCTCTGACATACGAGGTTATTCCGTATTTTTCCCACAGCCTCATAGGCGAAAAGCTTTCATAAACCTCACAATCTCCTATAAAAATAATATCATTGCCGCCCGCATTATCATAGTACTCTCTGATAAGAGCTCCCTCCCTGTTTTCAGTTACATATTTTGGCACAAGAAGCCTCTGAAGCATAAAAAATCCTGCCACAAATACAGCCAGACTTACAAAACTTATGATAACCTTTCTTTTCACACAATCACTTCTTTTCCGTTACATATTTCCGTATATAAAGCTCATGCTGTCGTAACCCTGTCCGTACACGCCGAATACAAGCACCGACAGCATAAAAAGAACAATTCCGGCAAGCCTCATTTCACGGCTTCTTTCAAATATTCTTTTATTTAATATAACTAAAGCCACACCCAGAATGACTATAGATGTTTCCATTGCCCCGTAAGATACAAGTAATGAAAGCCCTGAAATATCAAACGTAAATATACCCAAAAGCTTCATAAAACATATTTTTACGTCTGAGTAACAGTCAAATACACGCAACAGACTTACAAGGCAGTATGTACCTGCCACACAAAGAGCCGTCGTCAGGGCAGAGATTTTGCTTACATCTTCTTTCTTTTGAGCCGTATTGCCGCTTTTTTTTGAGGCATTCGTTTTCTTTTGCGACTGAAGTTCTCTTATAATCATAAGTATTATACCGTTTAAAACACCCCACACAATAAAACGTCCTTCAAAACCGTGCCACATACCCGTAAGAAACCATGTGACCATCAGTGAAACATATATGACATATTTTGTAACCGTCTTTTTATCTGATGTTTTAAAAATTCCGGACAAATTTTTTTTGAGTGTTTTGTTTATGGACAAAGGATAAAACACATATTCCTTAAACCACGTACCCATGGAAATATGCCATTTCTGCCAGAATACAGCCAGATTTCGCGCCGTATAAGGGGATTTAAAATTCTCAGGAACATTTATGTCGAGTATGTCACACACTCCTATTGCTATGTCTATTCCTCCGGCAAAATCACAGTAAAGCTCTATGCTGTACAGAAGAAGCATTGCAAATACAACAAGTCCCGACATATCTTTTTCCACCACCTCTGACACTACCATTGCAAGCCTGTCCGCCACTATAAGCTTTTTGAAAAGTCCCAAAGCTATGCGGTAAAGTCCCTCCACACATTTGTCGTATGAAGGTCTGTACTTTTTCACAAACTCCGCTTTCATGGTGCAATAACTGGTCACGGGACCCATAAGGGCCGTTGGGAAAAATGTAACAAAAAGCAGAGTCATAAGAAAATTTTTCTCTGCCCTACATTTGCCGCGGTACACGTCAACAACATATCCTATGCTTCTTAAAACAGTAAAGGATATTCCTATCGGTGCTACTATGTATCTGAATGATATATTCCTTATGACCACCAGAAAAACGGAAAGTACCGTCGCAAAAAATGCTGCGAGAAAGGGGCTTTTCTTTTTCTCTGACACTATACCGAATATATGCTGGCATAAAGCCACCAAAAGCACCACAAGAAGTGCTTTTGTGTTAAGTATGGCGTAAAATGCAATACTTACAGCCAAAAGTACATAACGTTTCAAAATTTTTCCTCCTTAAGCTTCTATGGTGTGGCAGGATATAAAGTACTGTCAAAATCATAGTAGCCTTCCGAAATATTTGCAGAATACTGACGCATCTGTTCATCCGTGTACATAAATATCTTTATATAGGAATACTGTCCTCTCGGGCAGGTGTCAAAATGATACCATCCGTCACCGCAGTTTATCAGATTCCAGTAATGAGGAAAGTTCTCGTTGTCACGCTTCACACACATAGTTTCTATATCTGCCATTGTAAGCAGTTTTCTCGACACGGCATAGTATGTATAGCAGTCTCCCTGTTTTGTGGTTATGCCTTTATAGGCATTCTGCTCCCAGTCGCTTTTATCTGAAACAGGAATATATGAAATGTTTTCACTGACATAATTATATATGGCATAAGCCTTCTCACGCTTTGTCATACCGTCATTTATAATCTCGGAATATATGGCATTAAACGCCTCATCTATAACGCTTTGCGCCACCGGCTCGCCGGCACTGTCAACTACCGTAAAGTTCACCGTTTTCTCGGTATAATTACCCGACGAATCCACGGCATAATATTTAACCTCATATACGCCTTCGCGTCGTATATTCATATTACTGCTGTCAATCTGAAGCACAACATCTGTATCAATGTCATCGGTTACATATACCTCGTCCCTGTAAGACACCGTGGAATTAAGCTTCACTATCCTGTCCCTTGCTCCATATATGCTTGGAGGTGTGGTATCTTTTATGACAGTGTACGAAACGGCTATGTCAGTTTCATTTCCTCCTTCATCTCTTGCCGTCACCAAGGCTGTATGTTCTCCCTCATTTACAAAATCAGGTTCATTTTTAAAGCTGAACGTGACATCCGTAGCGTCATTGTATTCTTTGACAAAATCATAAGGCATAAGCACCTGACCCGACCATATGTTAAAACTGTCCTTTGCAGTCACAACGGGAGCCATGGTATCCACCACCTCTAAAGTGACATTATATATCTGACCGTTAAGCTTCACTTTAATTGCGTTACTTCCTACATGTTTTAAATCAATATCCTCTTCTTTAGTGACATAAGAAGCTCCGTCATCAAGATTTTTAAAAAAGTACGCAGGCGAAAAAAGCCTTGAACCGGCTTCAATGACAAGTGTTTCATTGTACGGTCTTCTGATTTTCATCAAAAGAACTGCACCCAAAAGTACAAGCACACTGATACAAAGCAATATTCTTATTACTTTACGCACTTGTCGCACAGCCATCACCTTCCAAGACATTTTCTTTAAAGTATTCTTTAATATTTTGTGTATCTGTCGCAATCTGCTTAAATAAATCATCCACGCCGTCAAATTTTCTTTCCGGCCTGAAAAACCTGCAAAACTCCACCTGTATGTTTTCGCCGTAAATATATTCATCAAGTCCCAGAATATATGTCTCAATATTTACTTTTTTTCTATCGGATACGGAAGGTTTTACTCCCACGTTCGTAACTCCGTAATATGACCTTTTGTTAATAGTTACGACGGTTGCATACACTCCGTTTGGCGGAAGCAGTTTTGCATCTGGAGCATAAATATTGGCAGTGGGGAAATTATATTTTCTGCCGAGCCTGTTACCCTCCACTACAGTTCCGCTTACCTTAAAACGATAGCCGAGCATGGCATTTACCGCCTCAATATCGCCGACGGATAATTTCTGCCTTATAACCGTACTGCTTATATTCACGCCTTCATAGGCAAGACTCGGAAGTACAGCTACCCTATATCCAAGTTTATCGGCATTTTCTTTGATAAAATCAACATTTCCGGATCTGTTTCTTCCGAACCCGAAATTTTCACCGCACACGATAAGCTCGGTATTAAATCTCTTAATAAGCACCTCGCTTAAAAAATCATATGGGGACATCGCGGAAAACTCAGGATACATCTGTTGTTCTATCACAACATCGACATCACATTTTTCAAGAAGTTCAAGTCTTTCATTACTGTCGGTGAGGACTTTCGTATCTTCCCTGACTGCAAATGTAAATGCTATTATGCGCCTGTCACCCCGACAGTTCCTTGCATATTCAAAAAGACTTGCATGTCCTTTGTGCACTCCGTCAAATTTCCCAAGTACCGCTATGCATTTGCCTTCTGCCTTATATTCAGTGAAATCGTTTAAAAATGTCATTATATCACTTCTCTTTCAGGAACTACAAAAACATTTTTACCGGCTTATATTCACCATCACATTTTTTGTATATTCCCACAAATGTTTTTGTACTGGCATAAAGCCTGTAATCCTTATTTTCCACCGTATTTATATAATCAATATCGCTTTGTACGATTTTATTTCCGTTATAAGCAAGCCTGTCTGCGAAAGGCTTAAGAACAATCATTCCACAATCGTCAAACAGACACGGAAGCTCCACAATATGCTTCTTTATATCGCCTGTGACAACAAGTTTTTCAATTTCATCAAGTTTAAGACTGTTTTCAATTCTAAAGCCCGCAGCATAAGTTCTCGTAAGCTCTTTTACACAGCCAAAGCATCCAAGGCGTCTTCCGATATCATCACACAGGGTTCTTATGTAAGTTCCCTTAGAACACGAAACCTCCATAGTTACATACGGAAGCGTAATATCTTTAATCTTTATGTCGTATATCGTTACGGGACGTGCTTTTCTCTCCACGGTTACGCCTTCTCTTGCAAGTTCATACAGTTTTTTTCCGTTTACCTTAAGTGCCGAGTACATCGGTGGTATCTGCATATATTCTCCGATAAAGCTCTCTGCGACACTTTTCACAAGTGAAGGGTTTATATTTACGTCTGCTCTTTCAATGATATTTCCCGTAATATCCTGAGTGTCTGTCGCTATGCCAAGCTGCATTACGGTAACATATGTCTTGTCTTTATCCGTAAGCATATCACATACCTTTGTGGCATTTCCGAGACATACAGGAAGCACCCCTGACGCATTTGGGTCAAGCGTGCCCGTATGTCCGATTTTTTTCTGTCTAAAAATTTTGCGAAGCCTTGCAACCACGTCAAATGAAGTGTAGCCCGGCTCCTTATACACATTGATTACACCGTTAATCATAATTTCACGCCTTTTCAAGCTGATATTCAATCTGTTCTCCAAGGTTATTTATAATGTCATGAACTGTACCATACATGGTACAGCCTGCAGCCCTTATGTGACCGCCGCCACCGTATTTTACGGCTATTTTGCTAACATCAACAATTTTTTTTGAGCGAAGGCTTACCTTGTATTCGCTTGGAGAAAGCTCGTACAAAAATATGGCTACTTCAACACCGTCTGTAAGACGAAGCTGTTCTATAATACCGCCAAGGTCTTTTCCTGTCACATGATAAAAGTCCATATCCGCCTTTGTAACCGAAGAAAATATGCATTTTCCGCCGTAAAACAGGACGCTTTCAAGAAGTACCCTGCCCAAAATCTGATTCTGTACATATGTCTTTTTGTAAAAACTGTTGTCTATAATGGACGTAAAATCAATACCCTTGGACATAAGCTCTCCGGCAGCCTGCATGGTATTTACGCTCGTCGAAGAATACTTAAACACTCCGGTATCATGTATAATTCCTGTATATATTGCCTCGGCAACTGTTTTGCTCACAAGATTTTTGTCAAGCAGACGATATAAAACCTCACAGGTAGAGCTTGCGTCTCCGTCAACCACATTAACATCGGCATACCGTGTATTACTTATATGATGGTCAATGCAAAGAGTTGACCTTGCACTGTCATACATACTTTTAAAAGGCTCTATTCTGTCCAAATCGCTACAGTCAAGCACGATAAACAAGTCGTAAATCTTAGCTTCTGCCTCATATCGTATGTTATCTGTATTGGCTATAAAGTCAAATTCATTTCCCGGCTTTTCAAGGTATACATCCGGTGCAATATTTCTAAAATTTTCCTTCAGATAATTGTACAGACCCATACATGAACCCACACAATCACCGTCAGGTCTTATATGTCCCGTAATGGCAACATTTTTTGCATTTCCTATTAAATCTGCAATATTATTCATTCTGTTCACCGACTGTTTCATCCTGTTCATCGGCATCTTCATCATGCTCGCCGACTACTTCATCAATGAGTTTAGACATTTTTACACCGTATTCTATGGACTGGTCAAGCACAAAGTTAATTTCAGGTGTATTTCTTAAATTGATACGCTTTGCAAGCAGCACCCTGATGTAACCTTCAGCACTCTTAAGACCTTTTATGGTGTCTTTTTGTGACTCTTCATCCCCAAGTACGCTTATATATGCCTTACAATTCTTAAGATCAGGTGATACCTCTACCGCAACCACGGAAGTAAGAGGATTGATTCTTGGATCCTTAATCTCACCTCTTATAATATTGCTAAGCTCTTTTTGAACTTCTGAATTGATTCTGGTGTTCTTAACGCTATTTTTGCGCATACTACGCCTCCGACTAAAATTCATTCTATACCACGTTGAAGTGCTTGAGATGGCAAATTACCTTTACCTTGGCACCTCTACCATCTCATATGCCTCAACTATATCAAGTTCCTTAATATCATTAAAGCCGTTAATTACAAGACCACACTCGTAGCCTTCCTTAACCTCTTTAACATCATCCTTAAATCTCTTAAGGGAAGCCAGTTCGCCGTCAAATACAAGCTCGCTGTCCCTGTATATTCTGACTTTTGCATTCTTGGTTATCTTACCGTCACGCACATATGAACCTGCGATATTACCAACGCCCGAAGCTTTGTAAATCTGACGGATTTCAACATGACCCATAACTCTTTCTTCATAAGTAGGATCAAGCATACCCTTCATGGCAGCCTCTACATCCTCAATGGCATTGTAGATAACCTTATAAAGTCTTAAGTCTACTTTTTCACGTTCTGCAATCTCTCTTGCCTGATTGTCAGGTCTTACGTTAAAGCCTATGATAATGGCATTTGAAGCTGATGCAAGGATAACATCAGATTCATTGATATTACCGACGCCTCCGTGGATAACCTTTACCACTACTTCTTCGTTAGAAAGCTTTACAAGACTCTGCTTAACAGCTTCAACAGAACCCTGAACATCCGCCTTTATGATAATACCAAGTTCCTTGACATTACCCGCCTTAATCTGTGTAAACAAATCATCAAGCGAAAGCTTAGACTTTGTATCGTTAAGAAGTGCAACCCTGCCTTCGCGGATAAATGTTTCCGCAAAGTTTCTTGCTTCCTTATCATTTTCTGTGGAAATGATAATCTCTCCGGCATTTGGAACATCATTAAGTCCAAGTATCTCAACAGGTGTTGAAGGAAGAGCTTCCTTTACTCTTCTTCCCTTGTCATCCATCATTGCTCTTATCTTACCGTAGCATGAACCGGCAGCAATGGTATCTCCGACTCTTAAAGTACCCTTCTGAACAAGTACTGTTGCCACAGGACCCTTGCCCTTGTCAAGCTGTGCCTCTATGACAAGACCTCTTACCTTTCTGTTAGGGTTTGCACGAAGTTCCAGTATATCGGCAGTGAGAATAATCATCTCAAGGAGAGTATCAATACCTTCCTTCGTGTGTGCGGATACAGGAACAAATACCGTACTTCCGCCCCACTCCTCTGAGATAAGTCCGTATTCCGTAAGCTCCTGCTTAACCCTCTCAACATTTGCACTCGGCTTATCAATCTTATTGATGGCTACGATAATCTCAACGCCCGCAGCCTTTGCGTGGTTGATAGCTTCTATTGTCTGAGGCATGACACCGTCATCGGCAGCTACTACAAGTATGGCTATATCCGTAGACTGTGCACCTCTCATTCTCATTGCCGTAAATGCTTCGTGACCAGGAGTATCAAGGAATGTAATCTTTCTGTCGTTAATCTGTGTCACATAAGCACCGATATGCTGTGTAATACCGCCTGACTCGCGTGAGGTTACATTTGTTGAACGTATGGCATCAAGAAGCGAAGTTTTACCGTGGTCAACGTGTCCCATAACACATACGACAGGCGGACGAGGAACAAGTGTATCCTCCGGATCTTCCGTATCCTTCAAAAGTTCTGCGATAACATCAACCTTTTCCTCATGCTCACAAATGCAGTTAAACTCTAAAGCAATCTCCTCTGCCTGGTCAAACGTAATATCCTGATTGATTGTAACTATTGTTCCCTTCATGAACAGCTTTTTAACGATAGCTGAAGGCTGAACCTTCATCTTGTCTGCAAGATCCTTGATTGTAAGCTCATCAGGGAGAATAAGGGTCTTTATCGTATCCTCTGCCTTCTCTTCCTTTGCAGGTGCAGAAGGAGCTTTCTTACTGTTAATAAACTTAAGGTTCTCCTTCTCCTGATAATCCTTATCTCTCTCTCTTGTCTTATTATTGGCACCGTTTGCCCTTCTGTTCTCAGATTTAACAGTGTCAATTCTTACATCCTTGTCGTTTCTGATGTCATTTTTAATGTCGAGTTTGTCACCTGAACCGCCCCTGTTTCTGTCAAATCTGCCACCGTTTCCGCCGTTGGTCCTGTTGTTGCCGCCATTGTTCCTGTCACCAAACTGTCTGTTGCCATTGTTTCTGTCGTTATTCCTGTCGCCGAACTGTCTGTTGCCGCCGTTGTTTCTGTCATTGTTCCTGTCGCCGAACTGTCTGTTGCCGCCATTGTTTCTGTCGTTATTCCTGTCGCCGAACTGTCTGTTGCCATTATTTCTGTCGTTATTTCTGTCGACAAACTGTCTGTTGCCGCCGTTGTTTCTGTCATTGTTCCTGTCGCCAAACTGTCTGTTGCCGCCATTGTTTCTGTCGCCAAACTGTCTGTTGCCATTGTTGCCGTTGTTTCTGTCGCTGTTTCTGTCACCAAACTGTCTGTTGCCATTGTTGCCGTTATTTCTGTCATTATTTCTTCTAAAGCCGTTACCACTGTTCTGAGGGTTGTATACCTGTGTTATGTGTGACTTTTTCTCAGTCTGTTCTTTAGCTTCGACTTTTACTTCAGACTTTGACTCCGGCTGAGAAGCTGTTTTTGACTCCGGCTTTGTTTCTGCCTTTGAATCACTCTTTTCTTCTTCCTGTTTATTAACCTTTAAAGTTTCTGACGGTTTTTCTGATGAAGACTTTTGTGAAGAAACGTTTTCTGCCTGCTTTCCTGCTTTGGAATCCGGCTTTACATCGCTCTTTTCCTGCTTTGGTGCAAACTTTTTCTTTACCAAAGCTATGGCGTCATCCTCAATGTTGCTCATATGTGAGGCAACTTCTATACCGTTTGACTTTAACAGTTCTATTATTTCTTTATTTGATACATTTATTTCTTTTGATAACTCATGAATTCTCATTTTTGACATCGACGATACCTCCGTTATTCTGTTTTAATTCGTTTTGTACGGCAAGCTTTTTCATTACAGAAGCAGCTAAGCCTTCATCTACCACGCACAAGGACGCTCTGAATTCTTTACCAATAAAATGCCCCAAGCTCTCCTTGTCAGAGTAGATACAAACAGGTACATCATAGTAAGTACACATATCGGTAAATCGCTTTTTGGTTCTGTATGAAGCATCATCTGCCACAATAACCAACATAGCTGAACCTGTCTTCACTGCTTTTTCTACAGACAATTCACCGCTGACGATTTTACCTGCTTTTGCAGCTATGGAAAGCGTTGACAATACTTTATCACTTTTCAAGTTCATCAAACTCCTTCTTTAAAGCCTCATATACACTACTATCGATAGACATCTTAAATGAACGTTCAAGACCTTTATTTCTGATTGCCGCAAGCAGACACGCCTTATTCCTACAAATATATGCGCCTCTTCCGTTCTTCTTGCCTGTAACATCAATCAAAAATTCATCTTCCGGTGTCTTAAGCACGCGTATAAGCTCTTTTTTATTTTTGGTTTCACTGCATCCGACGCATTTTCTTGTCGGAACTTTTTTTGCTGTACTCACTCTATCACTTCCTAGAATTCTTCCTCTTTTTCCTGCAATGCCCTTGCCTGAGACTCACTCTTTATATCAATCTTAAAGCCTGTAAGTCTTGCCGCAAGTCTTGCATTCTGTCCTTCCTTACCTATAGCCAGTGAAAGCTGATAGTCAGGTACTACTACGCTTGCTGTCTTCGCCTCATCATCGGCAACTACCGATACTACCTTTGCAGGGCTCAATGCCTTTTCGATAAATACGGCAGGATTTTCACTCCATGGTATTACGTCAATCTTCTCGCCGCGAAGTTCATTTACTATAGCATTTACCCTCGCACCGTTAATACCTACACACGCTCCGACAGGGTCTACGTTCGGATTAGGTGAATATACCGAAATCTTACTTCTTGAACCGGCCTCTCTTGCAATGCTCTTTATGATTACTGTTCCGTCCTTAATCTCTGCCACTTCTGACTCAAAAAGTCTTCTTACAAGTTCAGGATGAGAACGTGATACAATTACACGAGGTCCTTTTGTTGTTTCCTTAACTTCTACAACATAGAGCTTAATTCTCTCGGTCGGAACGAATACTTCGCCTTTAACCTGCTCATTTTCCATAAGGAGGGCATCCATCTTTCCGATATTTACACTTATATTCTTACCGTTAATTCTCTGAACAATACCGGTGATAATGTCTCTTTCCTTCTCATAGTACATATTGTAGATGGACTTTCTCTCAGCCTCTCTGATAGTCTGAAGTATAACATTCTTGGCATTCTGTGTGGCAATACGTCCAAATTCCTTTGACTTTATATCAACCGTAACCAAATCTCCAAGGTCATACTTTGAGTTAATCATCTTTGCATTTGCAAGACTTATTTCAGTGTTAGGGTCCGTGACTTCTTCAACAACTGTCTTTTCAGCATATAC
>CAMEJP010000045.1 GCA_945920185.1 uncultured Eubacterium sp.
CGGATACATTCCGTCCTTGTTGTAAAATACTTCCGCCTGCATATTTCTTTCGTCCTGCGCTCTTATGACAACACCGTTGTTTGCCTGTGTTCCCTGAACCCACGCATTTACAAGCTCTCTTATGTCAAAATCAGCATAGCCTGCTCCGACAGGGGCATAAGCGTATGTTATGTAGGTATGGCTCATGTCTGTCTGGCTGTTCCATGTGATTGTATTGCTGTTCCATTCTTCGTTTGCAGAGTAAAGCTCGAAGACAGTACTTCCTCCGCTCCAGTCCGTATAGCTGTACATGCTTAAGGATGCGCTGTCAATTCTGGCTTCTTTGCTTATCTTAGAGAAGTCATAGCCTATCGCCACATATGTTCTTGTCATCATATGCATGGTTCCGTAATTATAAAGGTTTCCGCTTACTATTCCGTCGTCATAGCCACAGTACGGATAGCTGTTGTCTCCTATGACCATATCAGGGAATTCCTGCTCTACACAGCATACGGTTATATCCTGTGCCGATATGTTTATGGTAGGGTCTATTCTTACGGGATATGCCCTGTCTCCCTCATTTAACCACTTCTCATCCGCCGTAAGCCTTATTATGCTTCTGTCATTAAGTACAACGCTCTCAAGCCTTATGTTATTTGATACTTTTCCTGCCGCGTCGCTCATCTGCGGTGCCGCTATCTCATAGAGCTTCTCGCCGCTTTTTTTATCAGTTACGCTGATTTTGTTTCCCTCTGCGCTTAAGGTTATGTCTTTACCGCTTATCTCAAACTCAAATGTATGTCGGTCAGAAGGGTAATTGAGTACTATGTCTTCTTTTATTTTGCTTCCTATCAGGGTGTATTGGTAATCAATGCCGTCGTACACGTTGTTGTATATGATGGCGTTATCTTCTACGGCTGTCTGTGATTTTTTTGCCCTTCCTGACTTTCAAATACAGGTTTTATCGATACTGCTTTTCCTGATTTTGTCACGGTTATGGCATTTTCTTCCGACAGACTTTCCGGAAATACTATGCTGTAACTGTTTGCTTTGTTTGTATAACCCGAAGCCCTTTTTACCAGTGTATTATCTATAAGTCTATACTCACCAAGACTGTCTTTGTAGGTTCGCTCTATGCCTCCGATAACGGTTATAAAACTTCCGTCTTCCAACTTATAGGTTGCACTTTTTTCACCCGCAGCTACAAGCTCTCCCTCCGGTGCTTTTGGTATATGGTACTTTTTCGGTGTTCTTATGGCTGCCTCTTTGTTGTTTGAGGCTTCGTTCATTGTCTCTGTTTTGTTATTGTTTTCCTGCCACTTATCCGTATCGTCTGCGGCTGCAATCCCGCTGTTTTCTGCTGCATACGCCCGATTCGGATTTTCTCCGATTTCTGCATATACCGTGATTACGGGCATTGATGTCAGTACTGTTATAAGTATCAGGCTCACAGCTGTTTTTATATGCCTGTTTTTAAATTCATCTTTATTTGTTGTACATATGTGGTAAGAAGCGGCAAATGCTGCGGCTCCTATAACTGTATATGCCATTACTGATACTGTTTCGTATGAACACAGTTCTGTAATAAACTTTCCGACTGCGCCTGTAAATATCAGAAGCAGTGCAAGCAATATGTAGTTTTTTATGTTGATTTTAAATCTGCCTGTAAATATGTATTTGATACATACGGGCAGAATCAACGTCACCGCAATGCCTGCCGTTATCCGTATAAATGTTATCATGCTTTGCGGCTTTATAATATTTAACTTATATGCTGCCACGCCGGATAAACCCGTGATTAGGGAAATGCAAAGTATAAGAAGCACTGCTTTTAACATTCTTTTTATGTAAAGCATGGGATATGCTGTCTTTTTGTCCTGTTTTATGTTGGTATAGTGCGATAGCAGACAGGCAGAAAGTGCCGACAGCAACAAGCCTGATATAATTATCAGTGCCGGTATGGTTATAATCTTTGTCTGTCCTGAATGATTAAATCGGGAATATGCCGTGAATACAGCTTTTAGTGCCACTAATGGGCAGGCTGAAAGTAATACAGCCGAAAATAAGGAGTGTAACCTCTTCGTTACTTTATCTCTCATCGTTCCTCACCTTCCGAAGCCCAGGCAACACATTGCCTGTTTCAGATTCTTATAACACCTCGTCACCTGTCAGGTCACGCCAATGTTATTATTATCTCTTTGCCTCTTTTATATTTTTTTAATAAGCATAATCTTCTCTGTGTTGTTTGTCAAGGGGTATATGGAATTTTTTGCATTTTTTTACAGGCTGCTACTTTTTTACAAGTGCAGCCTGAATGACGTCTTTATATTTTCTGTATTTTTCTATTTTTCCCCGGCATGCTGCTTTCCTGCGGCATCCATATGAAATTCTCCCTGATATATAAGCTCTGATACTTTTACAAAGGTATATCCCTGTTCCTTCAGTTTTACAATCATTGGTTCAAGTGCTTCGGCAGTATACTTTGCGCCGTTATGGCAGAGAATTATGGCACCCGGTCCTAAGTTCTTGTGATTGCATACGGTATTGATTATATTTTCCACGCCGTAATCCTTCCAGTCAAGGCTGTCAACTGACCATTGGATTGTGTAATATCCGTTCTTTGTAGCTTCCGTGATAAGCGAATTATTGTAATCACCGTAGGGCGGGCGGAATAAAATCATATTCTGTCCGGTAAGCGCATCTGCCTTTTCCTTTACGCTTCCAAGCTCTGATTTTATCTGGGTGGCGTCAAGCTTGCTCATATGTTTATGATTCTGACTGTGATTTCCTATCTCATGTCCTGCGGAGGCAATGGCTTTAACGTCATCAGGATACTTATCGACCCATCCTCCCGTAACGAAAAATGTCACTTTGACATCCTGCCGTTCAAGTATCTCCAGTATCTTTCCGGTATCCTCATTTCCCCATGCTGCGTCAAATGTAAGCGCTATCCTTTTTTCGGCAGTGTCTACGCAATATATGGGCAATTCGCGCTCACCGGCTTTTGTGGAGGTGGTTACTGTCTTTTCTTTAAACACCATTAAAAATGCCAGTGCAGCCACCAGCAGAAATGCAAGCGAAAATACTTCTTTTTTGTGATTAATATGTATCATAAAACCCACCTAAACATTACTTTGTAAAGTATATGATGAGGTGGGTTTTTATATTCTAATGTTATTCGGTATGTATGGCATTTTCAGTCATTGCAAAATCCGGCTCTATAATTACAGTTCTCTTTTCCTGGTAACCATATGGGAAACCAGAACTCCCAGCACAAGCAATGCTATTCCTATGGCATATAACGCCAGAATGAGTAATGCCTTGTGGTCTGAAAGAACAGGTGCCAGCTTTTTTGCAATCTTGTCAGCACTTAAATCAAATATCTTTACCATTGCTATTACGGAAGAAAAGAATACCAGACCAAAGCCAATGGCGGCAGGTATCTCCTTTGAAGTACCAAAGATAAAAATAAGAGTTCCCTCAGCCGCTATAAAGAAGCAGCCAAACGCAAAGAACAGTGCTCCCATAACGGGTATCGTAAGTTCGGCGTCATTCATCATTGTAAGCAATTCATACGCGTCGTTTTCCTGAATAAAATTCTCATTGTTCATTATTATCTTTTCTGCAATCATGCCAAGTCCCGTGGTAACTGCAGCCGTCACCAGAAGAAATATTCCTGCGAGTGTAAATCTCGCCTCCACTATCTGTATTCTTTTAACGGGAAGCACTCCGTACAATTTGTTGTAGCCGCACTGTTCCGCAACGGCAAATATAGGCTGAATACAAAGTCCTGCAAACATGGTTATAATAATCGGGGCCAGCGGAAAAAGGGTACAGCCTGCTGCAAATCCCAGTATAATCATAATGACAATAATAGGGACGGATTTGTTCTTTACTGTAATATAGTCAAGTTTTATAAGATTAATTACGTTTTTCATGAGCTGCCTCCTTCGCTATGTACACGAGAATATCATCAATGCTTGCTTTTTCATAATCAATATCAGGCGTCAGTTCGTTTATGTATTCTTTGGCGAGCATAGCCTCAAATCCGTTTCTGTACATATGGCTTCCTATGGTTTTTTCCTGAAGGTCTTTTGTCAGATTTTCATTTGCACCCTTTATAACCACATATTTCTCCATAAGTTCATCCTTAGTACCTGAGTAGAACACCTTTCCGTCATGAAGTATTGTTATATAGTCAGCAATACGTTCAAGATCAGCAGTAATGTGTGTAGAAAATAGAATGCTTCTCTCTTCGTCCTGTATGTATTCGGCAAGAATATCAAGAAGTTCATCCCGCGCCACAGGGTCAAGACCTGAGGTCGGCTCGTCAAGAATAAGAACTTTTGCATTGTGTGAAAGTGCCGTCGCGAGCATAAATTTCATCTTCATACCTTTTGAAAAGCTGCCTACTTTCTTGTTTTTCGGGAGATTAAATTTTTCGAGATATGTATAATACTGTCTGCTGTCCCAGTTCGCATAAAAGCCCTTTATCTGAGACTCTATCTGTTTTGCGTTAAGGTGAGATGCAAAATACAGGTCATCATACACAACACCTATGTCCTGCTTTATCTTAACGTCATCTTTTACACTGTCCAAGCCAAATATTTTCACGCTTCCGCTATCCATATGAGCCATATTAAGAATGGTTCTTATGGTAGTAGTCTTTCCTGCTCCGTTCTGACCTACAAAGCCCATTATATAGCCCTTCGGCAGGGCAAAGGACACATCCTTTAAAGAAAATTCAGGATAGTGTTTACAAAGTCCTTCTATTTCCAATACATTTTCCATATTGACCTCACTGTTTCTGCATATTTTTTAATATTGTAACAAGCTCGTCCTCCGATAATCCGATACTGTCTGCGCTTTCTATGGCATCCTCAAAACAGGCTTCTATGTGGCTTAATACTCTTTCACGCATAAGCTCATTATTCCTTGGGGCGACAAAATATCCCTTTCCTGCCACAGACACCAAAAAGCCCTCATCCACAAGGTCAGTCATAGCCCTTGTAGTCGTAATCACGCTTATCTTAAGGTCGCGGGCTAGCTGCCTTATGCTTGGCAGCTGTTCGTTTTCAACAGCCTCACCGGACAGAATGGCATTCCTTATCTCTTCCTTAATCTGCTCGTAAATCGGCACGTCTGATTTGTTTTTAATTACGATTTTCATATGAACCTCTGTATATACTGTTAATATCAACTTATATACAGTATATCATACATACAGGTAATGTCAATATATATTTTTTAAAAAAACGCTACCAAATGAAGTATACTTCAAAATGGCAGCGTCCAAATCTATCGAACGATTTATTTTATCTTTTTTAACTGCTGAAGTCCAAGCACTACAACTCCGCCTATTATGAAAAACAGTATGCTGAAGGTTGACCATGACATAGGACTCTGAGGCGTCTCAAGAGTCTGAGGTCCCATAATTATGGCATATATCGAACCCAGCATAAGACCTATGACCGTATATATGGTCTGGCTTCTGAAATTTGCCAGTGCTTTCTTTATGAGTCTTAACGTAACTACCACTCCGGTTACAATGCCTAAGCCAAATATGATAACCACATGAACCTTATCGAGTTTAAAGTGCATACAGTCCTTTATGACATTCATTATCGGCATATACAGTCCGAATATAAGAAGCAGCGTAGAGCCTGATATTCCGGGCAGAACCATAGCAGCTATCGCAACCATGCCTGCCACGAATATATACACATACATTCCCACATTGAGATTGTTAAGGTCAACGCTCGAACCTGAATCACCACGGTTAAAATACGTTATAGCCACAACAATGGCTATGCCTATAAGAGTAAATATAAGATTGTAATACTTTCCCTTAAGACAATTCTTTTCCTCGACAATCATAATAGGTATGGCAAATATAATAAAACCTATAAACAGCGAACTTACGGCGTATATGTGTGACTCAAAAAGGCTTGTAAGCACGATGACTGCCGAAAGAAAGCCTATAACCCAGCCTATTCCGAGCTTTACAAGAAAGAAAAATGCATCCTTTCTTTTTTCCTTATCTTTTGACACCAAATCATTAAGCGAATTGATAAACCTGTCATAAAAGCCTAACAAAAACGCCACTGTTCCGCCGGATACGCCCGGCACGCTGTCCGCAAGAGCCATACAAAAACCCTGAATCATATTTACTATAATCTTCATTGAAACCTCCGACCGATTCTATTCTAAATCACTTGTGCATATCTGATTTCTTCCGTTTTGTTTACCTTTGTACAGAAGTTCATCGGCAAGTCTGACTAATGTTTCTATAGTCATATCACCTGAGCCCTCCTGCATACCAAATGTCATTGTAACACGAATACTTCGGTCTGTATAGTCAAATTCTGTATTTCTTATCTCTTCCAGTATATTTTCCAGACGTTCATATGCCAAAGACAGAGTGCAATCCCTGAATACAATCAGAAATTCCTCACCGCCCCAGCGTGCCGCCATCTCGGATTTTTTCACGTTCTTCTTTAAAATGGCTGCCACACCCTTAAGCGCCGTATCTCCGCCCTCATGCCCGAAAGTATCATTGACCTTTTTGAACAAATCAATATCGCCTATGACGACCACAAATTTTGTGCCGTTGGCTGCTGACTGTTTAATAAGCGAACGAAGATACTTTTCACCGCTCCTTCTGTTGGCAATTCCCGTAAGTGCATCCTGCTCTACAAGATTTTTAAGCTCCTTTTGCATATACTTTATGCTGTTTGCTATATGTCCTAGCTCATCCTCCCTTTTAAGCACCTGTGCGTCCATATCGGAGGTAAGATTGCCTGCCGCTATGCTGTTGAGTGAGTTATCAAGGGTTTTTATCGTTTTGGTGATACCGGTTGCGTAAGAAAATGTAATAAAAGCCACCAATATCGTAGCTGCCGCTACTATAATAAGTATGGGAAGCACAGCCTTTAATATCATCCGGTCTATGTCAGAAGCGGGTTTTCCAAGCTCTATCATACCCACAACGCTTCCGTCGGAATTGCATATCGGTTTATAATAGGCAAAATATTTGCTTCCGCCTATATCTGCCTTAGGATAAAAGCTCTCCCTGCCACCCTTAAGCACATCATTGATAACGATTGTATGTGCAGTTGAACCGACTATTCTCTCGCCGTTACCGTCCGTAAGAGTGGTAAGTATTCTTGCATCCTCATAAAAAAGAGAAATCTCCATACTGCTCTCTTTATGTATTGAGTCTATATATCCCGTATGGCCGTTGAGAACGCTCTCGCCCTTTACTACGGCAAGATAGTTCTCGCCGACCAGCCTGTAATCTCCGGGATATATGCTGTCATAAGCCTCTTCTATGGAAAATGCCATATTTTTCATTTCATTTTTTACTTCTTTTTGCATGGAGGCTTCAAAGCCTTTATAGAAGAATGCCATTATAACCACGCCCATACATATAAGGGGCAGTATGGTAATCAAAAGCATCTGCCTGTAAAGTCCGCTTATTTTCTTCTTATCCTTCATAGTATCTCCATTAAAGCGGACACTCGCAATCCGCTTCGCTATCTATTCATAAACGGCATTTACTCCTCAAGCGAAGTCTTCTTTGATACTACTACCTTTTTGTCGTAGCATGTAAATATATCATCCACAATTTTTTTATCAGGTTTAGGGGTCAAAAGGCTTACCACAGGCACAAGTATCAGTCCTGCTATCATGGCTACTGCACCGGCTACAATCGAATTAGAGAAGAAGCCTATGTACATATTTGAAACAGTGATACCCACACCGACTATAAAGCTTACCCATACAGACAGATTTGTAACCCATCTTCCGTACAAACCGTAGAGGAACGGTGCGAGAAATGCACCTGCCAGCGCTCCCCATGATATACCCATAAGCTGTGCTATAAAGGTTGGAGGATTCAATGCCAAAACTACAGAAACAACAATAAATACCGCTATCAGTATTCTCATAATGAAAATCTGTTTCTTTTCAGTCATATCTTTAACTATTGTACCCTTTATAAAATCAAGTGTCAATGTTGAACTTGATGTCATTACAAGTGATGAAAGTGTGGACATGGATGCTGAAAGCACCAATATTACCACTATTCCTATAAGTATGTCCGGAAGCGTGGAAAGCATACCCGGTATAAGGCTGTCAAACTGAAGCTTTCCGTCGGCATATACCGCCTTGTCTGCAAAAAGTCTTGAGAAACCTCCAAGGAAATACGAACCGCCCGCAACCACTATCGCAAATATCGTAGATATTATTGTACCTGTCTTTATTGATTCTTCATCCTTTATGGCATAAAATTTATGTACCATCTGAGGAAGTCCCCATGTTCCGAGTGAAGTAAGAATTATTACGCTCAAAAGTGATATCGGATCAGGTCCGAAAAATGATGTAAATGCTCCAAGCTGTCCCTCAGTAACAGGAACATCGCTAGGTATCGCAGCCAGTTCCTTAACTGCCGCATAAAAACCGCCCTGTCCTTTAAGAACCGACAATATAACTGCTGCTATGCCGATAAGCATAACTATACCCTGAACAAAATCGTTGATAGCAGTAGCCATATAGCCGCCTGCTATAACATATATACCCGTAAGCAGTGCCATAACTATAACGCATATCTTGTAATCAATGTCAAATGCCATACCAAAAAGCTTTGAAAGACCGTTGTAGATAGATGCCGTATACGGTATCAGGAAAACAAATACAATGGCTGAAGCAACCAGCTTTAACGCCTTGCTGTTAAAACGTTTTTCAAAGTATTCAGGCATTGTCTTTGTGTCAAGGTGCTGCGTCATAACCCTTGTTCTTCTTCCGAGTATAACCCATGCAAGAAGACTTCCTATAAACGCATTTCCAAGACCTATCCATGTAGACGCAAGACCGAATTTCCATCCGAACTGGCCTGCATAACCTACAAACACCACCGAAGAAAAATATGATGTACCAAAAGCAAACGCCGTAAGCCACGGTCCTACATTTCTTCCTCCAAGTACAAAATCATTGACGCTTTTTGTGTGTTTTCTGGCTGACAAACCTACCCCGATCATAACGCCAAAGAACACAATCAGTAACAAAATCTTAACTGCCATTTTCTTCTCCATTCCGAGACGTATTTTTGCGTCTCTTTTACTTTAATGCTTTAAAGCAATTATACTTTAAAGCACAGGAGTTGTCAATGTCTAATCAATGCTTTTAATAAGCCTGTTTTTCACATAACGCCTGAACATACATACCGGAACTATAAATACTGCTGCTGCCACTGTTACCGCAATCATAAGCGTGATATTGTCCATTGCCTTAAGGAAAGTAATTAAGCCGAATTCAGGTATGCACATAAGATATAGCAGAAGCACCGTAGTAGCCCTGTCACCCTCAAGACTTCCTCCGAGCCTTAATTTTATTGAAAGATTTGCAGTATATATAATGCACAACAGTCCTTCGAGCCTCAATATTTCATATGGTATATGCGAAACCTTTCCCAAGAGAAGATTAAATACAACAGTCCATACAAACATCATCAGCGCGATGCGTTCAATATTAAAAAGATACTTTTCTGCTCTCCTTTTCTGCGATACAGGTATGATGAAAAGAGCGTCAATATGCTGTATAAAACCGCTTGTCACAAAAAACATATAAATCCATATCAGAGTACCTGCAATTATTTCTGAAAATACGCCGCCATCCATCGGGTCTTCTCTATTTGCAACCGTCAAAACTGCGGCACATATAGGTATCAGTACAGACGAAACAAGATTTGTTTGATGATTTGTAATTCTGTCTATCGCTTTCATCAGCCGCACCTCCATGAGCCTTTCTTTCCTGCATATTTAACATTGAAATGAATTATGGTATATACAAATACCAAAACAGGCACAACTATTGAAAACGGACCGGCAAATATTCCGAAAATCTTATTAAGGACAGTTTCAAAATGTTCAAAAACAGATGTCTGTGAAACAAGCATACCAATCAAAAGCAGGCAACAGAGTACAATTCTTATCACTCCTGTACAAGCTACCGCATTCTGACCTTTTACCATAAATCTCATCACATATTCAAGTATCATTGTTATTATTGCCACCAGCGATATAAATCCCAACGTACCGCTTATGCTGCTTATACTGCCTCTTACCATAAATATTATATTTATAGGGAGCAGAAGGTAGAGATACAAAATATTATCAGTAACCGAATGTCTGAACTGCCATTTATCATATGTAAGCCTTGTCATCGGAAGTACCGAAAGAAGCGATATGAGACTGAAAACATTTTTGCCTCTTGAATTCACGCTTGTGACAGCGTTATTGGCGTTGTATCCCAAATCCAGCACTCCGAGATTTACAAGAATCATTACGCCCGGTGCCATCATAAACAGGTTCTGGCCGCCGTTCATTTTAAATAATGTCAGTATATACACAGTTATACAAAATGCTACACATGCCACCATAAACGCCCTAATTCCGCCGGCAAGATTATTATCTCCGCAATAAGCAAAAACTGATTTAAGTTTTTTGTCCATAAGTATGTCGCCTCCGTTATCTGTTGCCCATAATGTAGCCTACCATAATCTTTTCCATGTTAGGCTGCGTCAGTGTCAGTCTTGTGTCATCAGGAATATTGCTTCTTAGTGCAAGACCCGAAAAGCTCATTTCTACCTTTTTGGCGAAAATCATCTTTGGCGCATATTCCTCATATGCCTGTGCGTCTCCGTCAACCCATACATATTTTTCGTATATGGCATCAAGTGTTATGTTTTCACATATACTGCCCTTGTTTATAAGCACCATTCTGTCCGCAATCTTATCAAGGTCTGAGGTTATATGTGTGGAAAATATAACCGTCTTTGTTCCGTCAGCGACAAATTCCCTGAATATATCAAGAAATTCAAGCCTTGCCACCGGGTCAAGTCCCGCCGTCGGCTCGTCAAGAATAAGAAGCTTAGGGTTGTGGGAAAGTGCAAGAAGCATCATAGCCTTAACCTTCATTCCCTTTGAATATGCAGAAAATTTCTTGTAAAGCGGTAATTCCCACTTATCGGCATACTCTTTTGCAAGTTTTTCGTCAAATTCATCATAAACTTCCTTGAATATGTGCATATATCCTGCAAGATTGCTGTAAGGTAAAAGATAATCATTGTCAGATACATAACCGATAATGTTTTTTACCTGTTCTTCATCCTCCACGGTATCTTTGCCGTAAACCTTAATATCGCCTGCATCCTTGCCGTACATATTCATAATGAGCCTTATAAGAGTAGTTTTGCCTGCTCCGTTTTCGCCTATAAGTCCGACTACCTCTCCGGCAGGCAGATAAAGATTTATATCTTCCATAACAAAATTATCAAATTTTTTGCTGATTCCTTTTATGCTCAATGCGTAATCTTCCATCAATCTCTTCCTCCATATACTTTTTCTACGAGTTTTGTAAATTGCTCTTTTGATATTCCCGCCTCCATAGCACGCTTTAAAGTATCTTCCGCCTCGGTCATAATCTCTTTTTGCCTTATGTCTCCGAGTGCTTTTATATCCGATAATCTGACGAAGGTTCCTCTGCCCGATACGGTATATATAAAGCCTTCCCGTTCCAAATCCGCATATGCTCTTTTGACCGTAATCTGGCTCACCTGTAAATCAGCGGACAACTGCCTCACGCTGGGAAGCGGCTGATTGTCGGAAAGTTCTCCGCTTAATGCTGCTTTCTTTATGGCTTCTTCAATCTGTTCATACATAGGACTGGGATTATCATAACTTATTCTGATGTGCATATCCTGCCTCCGTTTCCAGAAAATCGAGTATAGTGTGTATACCTCGTATACACACTATACATCTTCTGACACATCATGTCAACAGTTTTTTTAAAAAATCAGGTATGCCAAGGCATACCTGACGGCGATATGAAAATGCCCCTGCAAAATCAGAAAATCTGATTTTGCAGGGGCATGGAAAACACGATTTCACAATATGCGTTGTTGCACGCCATAATGGTTTTATTATGAGGTATTTATTTGAACATTTTCATTTTCATAATAACAAGCATGGCTATAGCGCTTAAAACAATTGATAAAATTATAATTACCAGAAAGCCGAAAGGATTGTCGGCAAGCGGCATTCCTGATGCCGATACATTCATTCCGTAAGCACTGAATATCATCGTAGGTATAGCCATAACTACCGTAACTATGGCAAGTACCTTCATAACTATGTTTAGGTTGTTGGAGATAACCGAAGCGAAGGCATCCACCATACTGCTTAAGACTCCGCTGTATATATTTGCCATCTCGATTGCCTGCTTATTCTCTACGATAACGTCCTCAAGCAAATCCTCATCCTCGGGATACTTCTTGATGTTAGGCGTCTTAAAAAGCTTCTCCATAACGGCTTCATTTGAACGAAGTGCCGTTGTAAAGTATACCAGCGACTTTTCAAGCTTCAGAAGTTCAAGAAGCTCGCTGTTTTCCTGAGAGCGGTGCAGCTTACTCTCGATAGCCTCGCTCTTTTTGTCAACCTCACGGAGGTACTGGAGGTATGTGGAAGCCGTCCTGTACAATACCTGCAATACAAACCTTGACTTCATGCTTGTGTTAAATTCCTTGACCTTGCCTGTGACAAATGCTTTCAGGATAGGCGTTTCTTCGGTACATACCGTAATAACATTTTTCTTTGCCACAAACACGGCAAGAGGTATTGTATCGTAAAGCTCCTGGTCGCTGTGAACAAGAAGCGTAGGTATGTTGACAAGGACCATGGTGTAAGTGTCCTCCGTTTCTATACGTGAACGCTCATCCTTATCGAGTGCAGACTTTAAATCATTGAGGTCTATCTGACAGTGTTCTGATATCTTCCTAAGCTCATTCTCATCGGGGGCAAGAAGTGATATCCAACAGTCTTCTTCAATATGGTCAATTCGGGTTATTTTATTATCAACGGTCTTATAATAATTAATCATCTCTTGCTCCTTTCGCACTTGTATTTTTATTTGCAATATCTGCTTATCACAGTATTAATGCCATTTCCTATATATGATACACCAATTTTTAAAATTATGCAACTTTATATTCGGCGCAGATTTGCTATTTAAGCAGCAGATACACTTTATCTGCAATCGGTGCCAGTACGACAGTCATAACTGCCGCCACAACTATGGCAAGGCTGCTCATTGCTCCCTGTATCTCACCTATTTCAAAAGCTCTTGAAGTTCCGATGGCATGAGCTGCATTTCCGTGTGCAAGCCCCACCGCCACGGGATTTTCAATGTGTAAAAGCCTGCATATAAATGACGCCATCACAGAGCCGAGTATTCCTGTTATGGAAACCGCAAGTATGGTAATCATAGACAGTCCACCCATTTCATCAGCAACCCCTATCGCTACCGCAGTAGTAATGGATTTTGGAAGCAATGATACAAGAACCGTATCGTCTATATGCATTAAAATTCCCAGCCCCACTATACACACCTGACAGGCTAAAGCTCCGCACAGTATCGAAACAAGAATTGCAGCCACATTTTCTTTCAAAATCTTTATTCTTCTATACATAGGTATGGCAAGACAGACCGTAGTAGGCGTAAGAAAATATGTAAGATACTTTGCGCCTGACTGATATGTCGTAAAGCTTATGCCCGTAAAATGAAGTAAGAGCATTATAAATATACTGGCAATAAGCAACGGATTAAAAAGGACGCACTTTATCTTTTTTGAAAGTCCCAATGCCGCGAAATAACTGACAAGGCTTAAAGCCACGCCAAAATAAACCGAATCCATAAAAAATGAGTCAAGATTTGTCATTTGTTTTCTCCTTACCCGCCCTGTGCTTCATAATACACTCTGCCACAACTCCCGTAACACCGGTAACAACTATGGTGCTTACGATGGATATGACAAATATGGCGGCTATACTTTCCTTAACGTCAAATATTACCGTCATAATGCTTGTAGTAGGTTCTATAAACATAAGAGGCATTATGCTCACGAGAAAATCCGCCGTTTCCTCCACCATATAGAGTTTTACAATTCCTGTCATAAGACACAAAAACATAATAATCATACCGTATACGCTTGCCGGAACGGGTAACGGCAGGACAAGATTTAACATCTCTCCTATAAATGATATTGTCAGTATGACGGAAAGCTGCTTTATGTATTTCATTATACATATCCTCCCAGTCTGAGTATAAATATAATTCCTGTAAGGGTAAGTGATGAAAGTAAGGTCGTGAGAACGATAATGCTTGACGACAACACAGCATCATTATTCATATTTTTTGCCATAATGTAACTGCTGATGGTTGTAGGCGAGCCAAGCATAATAACTATTGCCATCATTTCCTGATTTCTGAAGCCAAGAAGTATGGCAACCGGTAAGAACAATGCCGGCAGTATGACAAGTTTGAGTGCGGTGGCTATACAGGTAGGGACAAGCTTTTTGATTGCCTTTCTTCCCTCAAAAGTAGCACCGATACATATAAGTGCCAGAGGCGTTGTCATATCGCCAATCATATTTACCGTCTTCGTCAATATATTAGGCAGCCTGATACCAAGCACCGAGAACAGGACACCCGCAAATATGCCTATTATTATCGGGTTTTTCAGTATGTTTATAAAAGTTTTCCTGAAGTTTACCCTGCCCTTGTTGCCTTTTGCCTTGACCGTAAGAATTATTACCGCAAATATGTTGTACAAAGGTACTGCCGCTATAATCATAAGTGGCGCCATACCGGTATCCCGATACATATTTTTGATAAATGCCATACCAAGTATGGCTGCACTGCTTCTGTATGCTCCCTGAACAAAGCTACCCTTGCTGTCCTCTTCCTTCATAAAAATTTCCGTAAGCACCCAGATTGCGCATATGCTTAGAAGAGTTACCGCCATACAGTAGATTACAAACTTAGGGTCAAACTCTGCCCTAAAATCTGCCGCCGCCAAATCTGAAAACACCATAAGAGGAAGTGTGACCACAAAAACAAATTTGTTTGCCACATTTGCAAAATGCTCATCTATTATATTTAATTTTCTCAGGATGCCGCCGACTATCATAACAAGAAATATCGGAACCGTGGCATTGACACTGTATATAAAACTTTCCATGGCTGCCTCACATTACATTTTAGGCTTTCCCGCGGGAGAGCACATTTTTCATTTTTCTAAGTTATGATTATACTCCCGTTAAAATTCGATGACAATGTGAAATGTTCACGAAAAATTCATACTAAAGCAACGGTTTTTCAATACATTTTGTGGTATACTGACTTTATGAAAGGATAACATTTTTTGGAAAATACTTTTGTGACAAGGAGTACATAAAAAGCTATGAACATTTTATTCTTTTTAATGCCAAAAAGCGAGGTTGCTTACCTTTTTAACGATATGACCATGCGTCAGGTTATAGAAAAATTTGATTATTACAAATACTCTTCAATGCCTATACTCGACCGTAAAGGCAGATACGTGGGAACAATTACCGAGGGAGATGTGTTAAGGCAGTTGTGTAAGATGAATCTTGACCTTAAAGCTGCCGAAGAATTTCCTATTTCCAGCATAAGCCGTCGTACCGACAACGAATCCGTCCGCATTACAGCAAATATGGAGGACATTATAAGCAAAGCCGTCAACCAGAATTTCATTCCCGTGGTTGACGACAACAATATTTTTATAGGTATTATTACAAGAAAATCGATTATTGAGTATTTTTATATAAAGAGCTGTTCAAACGAAATGTAGAAAGAATCAACCATATGCTTATTCTTCCGGGACATCAGGTTCATCTGCTTACTGATGTTCTTTTTGCGCATTTTCGTCTGCTTCCTTCTGTACTTCCTCCTTGTCCGCATTTTCTTCGGATACCGTATCGGTCAGTATTTCAGGCAGTTCTTCCTCGTCTTTTTTAGGAATGTACTTATCAAAAACGCGGACCAGACACATAGATGTGAAAAATGCCCATGCACCTACGGCAAATATAATAAAGTACGGGTTGATATACAAAAGAAATACTATCGCTGCCGTAATAAGCACCATAAGCAGGCTGTACGGAAGATTGCTTATGGACATGGCAATAGAATTCTTGATAATTTTGAACGTAGAATTGTAAAATTTCGCTATCATAGGGAATATATACAAAATTGCCATGGCACCGACAGCGGCAATACCGCAGAGTGCTCCGAGAACTATCCTTGACATTGCCGTATTTTCTACCTTCATCCAATGATACATAAGGTATATGTCATAGGCAAAAAACAGTACCAATGCGACAATGATTATTTCCATAATAACGCCCTGAACAAAGTTCTGCTTAAATGACTTGAAAAAACTCTTTACAATGTTTCCTTCCTCATCTCTTACTTCCTTTAGCATTACATAGTAGAGAGCCACCAGAGAAGGGCCTATGGTTATCACGGGTATAGAGCATACAAGTACTATAAAATTGAGGATAAGCACATCCGCAACCTTAGCCATAAATCTCATAAATCTACTGTCTATATCAAAAATCTTCATAATTTTCCTCCGTTTTGAAACGTTAACAGGCACGCACCGCATGCACAAACAGCTAAAGAAGATTATATATTAAATCGCAGTAAAAATCAAACCTAATAATGCTTTTTTTGCATTTTCACACTAATTTCACAAAAAAGTTTTTTACCGGCAGACATTTTGTGGTACAATGCTTTTAACGCACATATTTAGAAATGGAGATTATTATGTCAGACGAAAACAGACTGTTTCATAAAATGAAGCTTGAAAAAGAGAAAATCAGACAGCTTTCCTTTAAGGAAAAAATCGGATATTTCTCTGATTATTATAAATGGCCTTTTATTGTCGCACTTATAGTTATAGTATCCGTCATACTTTTAATCAAAGCATATGTACAGAATAATTTTAACACCACATTAAATATCACGCTGGTAAACGGAAGCATTATAAGTACTGCGGACTGGCAGGCTGAGCTTGAAAGACTGTATGGGATTGACGGCGAAAAAAACAGAATAGTTTTTAACAAAGGTAACTTCACAGAGTCTGAGGATGCCGAAGTAAATATGAGCACATACAACAAGCTTTTTTCAAACTTTTACGCCAAAGAGGTTGATGTATATATAGGAACCAAAACAGACGTAACTTACTTTGCAGGTCAGAAGTATTTTGAAGATTTGAGTACATTCCTTGACAAGGAAATGTATGATGAGCTTCTTAGCCGTGATATGATTTTCTTTGTTCAGAAAACCGAATATGACAATGAAGAAAAGCCATATCTTAAGGATATTCCGGTAGGCATCATAATAAATGACACTGCCGGCTACAAAAATTCGGGAGTGGTTATGGGCAAGGACACGGACGCCATTATGTGTGCCGCATCCACCTCCACAAACAAGGAAAACATAAAAACCTTTATAAAATATATGCTGGAATGAGAAATCATTTTACAGCATACATACCATGATGAGGTACTCATGCCCGTCACATACGGTATTACACACGCTGTCAAAACCCAATTTATGAGCTAAAGCTATCGAAGGGAGATTGTCCTTATCCGTACAGATAACGACCTTCTCCTTTTTCAGTACATTTTTTGCGTAATCAAGTATCGCAAGACTCGCCTCATAAGCATAGCCTTTACGCTGCATCGGCTTACTTATTACGTATCCCAGTTCTATATAATTCTCATCATCTATCACTCTGTTGGAGAGCCCTGCCCTTCCAATCACATTGCCGGTTTTCTTATCCTCCACCATCCACAGACCGTAATCGTAGAAGCCGTACATATTTTCAATGTACGCTTTCGTAAACTCCTCCTCTTCCCGGTAATCCTCATAAAGTCCTTCCATATACTGCGTTATGGTGATGTCACTGTACACCTCATACAAAGCAGGCAGGTCGCTTATCGTAATCTCACGTATAATCAGTCTTTCCGTACTCATAACTATGTTGGATATTCCGTAAAAGCGGTTATATACCTTTGTAAGATATTCTTCCGTAATGTCTCCCGGACTTTCCACAAGGTATGTGTGTGAAATGACAGGATAATCTTCCAATTTATCTTTTGCATAAATAACAACAGGCAGTTTAAAGGAAACTGCCCGCATAATATTCTCTATATCGCTAAATATGCAAATGGTATCACAAAGCTCATTTTCAGGATTAAAATCTTCATTTTTCTGCCAAAAACGTACATTAAGGCAATATTCCCCATCTAAAATGTCCCTGTGGTCCGTAATTATATTTTTTAACATATTTCACCTGATACTTAGATATATACTCTCAGAACCGCATATACCATATATGCCAGATAAAGAGCTACCATTACTGCGCCTTCAATTCTTGAGATTTCATACTTTTTCCTGGCAAATAAAAACGTAATGAATGATACAATTATCATATAGATTCCGTCTATCATTGCTTCCATACCGCTTGTACCATTAAGCATTATAGGGCTTATAGAGCCTGCCACGCCCAGTATAAGGAGTATGTTGCAGAGGTTAGAACCGACTACGTTTCCGAGAGCCAAATCATTCTCGCCCTTTCTTACCGCCACTATTGACGTGACAAGTTCAGGAAGAGATGTTCCAAGTGCCACTATGGTAAGTCCGATAAGCGTATCAGTCATTCCCATAGCCTTTGCGATGCCCGAAGCACTGTTTACAACGAAGTCACCGCCAAACTTGATGGCAGCTATGCCGCCAACGACAAATATTATACTCACAAGCATATTGTGGGTCTTCACTTCCCCGTCTGCCTCAACCCTGTTTTTCATGGCAGACACCACCATATATATGATAAATGCTACAAAAAGGACAAACAGTACTATTCCGCAGATTCTTGAAATTCCGTATTCGCCGTCCGTAAGTTTCGTTATAAAAAGCATACCTATCATAAGCACGCTCACCGCAAGCATCATAGGAAATTCCTTTTTCATAATTCCCTTTTCAACCTTCATAGGCAGCATAATGGCACTTATACCGACAACCATCAGAAGATTAAATATGTTTGAACCTATTACATTGCTTATTGACAGGGCGTTGTTGCCTGCAAGGCTTGCCGTTATGCTGACCGAAAGCTCAGGTGCGCTTGTGCCTATAGCCACTATGGTAAGTCCTATGATAACGGACGGAACTTTAAGAAGCTTGGCAATGGATGAGCTTCCTTCCACAAAGAAATCAGCGCCCTTTATAAGTAGTACAAATCCCACCAACAAAACTGCTATGTTTTTTATCATTTCCATATGATACAGTCCTCTTTTCCAAAATATTATCACGCATTTTAACGTATTAGAATCATTATATCAAATATTTATAATATTTCAACTTTATTTTTGGCAGTATATTTGTTATAATAGTAACAAAGGTTACACCTAATAATTTTCGCGGAGGTATTCATATGTTAGTTACAGCAAAAGAAATGTTAGAAAAAGCCAGAGATGGCAAATATGCGGTAGGCCAGTTTAACATTAACAACCTCGAATGGACCAAGGCTATTCTTCTTACAGCACAGGAGCTTAACTCACCTGTTATCCTCGGTGTTTCCGAGGGTGCCGGAAAATATATGACAGGCTTTAAAACCGTAGTCGGTATGGTTAACGGTATGATTGAGTGTCTTGGAATAACAGTTCCCGTTGCTCTTCACTTAGACCACGGAACATACGAAGGTTGCTATAAATGTATCGAAGCCGGATTTTCTTCAATCATGTTTGACGGTTCACATTACCCTATTGATGAAAATGTAGCCAAGACAAAAGAACTCGTTGAAGTATGCAGACAGAAGGGTATGTCAATTGAGGCTGAGGTAGGCTCTATCGGAGGAGAGGAAGACGGAGTAATAGGTGCAGGTGAATGTGCAGACCCACAAGAGTGTAAGATGATTGCTGACCTTGGCGTTACAATGCTTGCAGCAGGCATCGGAAATATTCACGGAAAATATCCTGCAAACTGGCCGGGACTCAGCTTTGAGACGCTTGAAGCCGTTAAGGCTGA
>CAMEJP010000046.1 GCA_945920185.1 uncultured Eubacterium sp.
TTCAATGAGATATGGAGAATGTACGGCATATTCATATTTTAAGGAAAAATGTACGTTTTCTGAGCTTATAAAGGCTGTTGAGGCACTTGGCGCAAGGCTTTTTGAGGATGGAATACGAAAAGGAGACAGTGTGGCGGTGTGTCTTCCCAACTGTCCGCATCTTATGGCAAGCATTTACGGAATAAATATGATAGGTGCAAGGGTAGTGCTTCTTAATCCAAAGTCGCCTGCGGATGAACTTAAAAGACAGCTTGTCATGACTGACGCCAAGGCTCTTATTTTCTCCACATTTGCCAAGAAAAATGTGCGTGGAGCGGTATCGGAATGTGATGAACTTAAGAAACTTAAATTTTATTACAGTTCTATCCTTGAAGGACTGCCGATGTTTTTTAAAATGGTGTGCCAGAAGAAGCTGTATCCCTTCGGAGACATAAGTGCAATAAAAGACATGGTTGGAAAAGAAAACTGTATTCCCTTAAAATCTGTGTCTGATGCCATAAATACAAAAGTTCCGGTAAATACCGATGATAAGGCTGATGCCATAGTGATATTCAGTGGTGGTACAAGCGGAGAGATAAAAGCAATAGTACACTCATCAGTGTCAATAAACAATTCGGCGAGAAGCTGTTCAATTATTGCAAAGGATTATCCTGCTCATCTCAGGATACTTGCAATACTTCCGGCATTTCATATATTCGGGCTTACGGTAGCCATACATTTTCCTATGTACAGTGCAGGTGAGTGTGTATTAGTTCCGTTTTTCCATATGGGTACCATTGCAAAGATTATAGCAAACGATTGTCCTCATGTTCTGCCGGGCGTTCCGACGATATTTAATAGAATAAGCCACAGCAGTGCCATAAAGCGGTATGAAAAGCACGGGAAGGTAAATATATCAAATTTTATCTGGGGAATATGCGGCGGTGATTATCTGACTGATGATATTAGGAGAGATTTTACAGACTTTATAAAAAGAAACGGCGGAAGCGGCTACATTTCCATGGGCTACGGCATGTCAGAATGTTGCCCGATAGCGGTAAGCGGAAGAAATGATAAAGGAGAAGGGTGCGTCGGCGAGGTGTTCTTCGGATGCAGGGTAACGATAGATACCCAGAAAGAAAGTGACAGCGGTGAATTGTGTCTTAAGTCAGATTTTTTAATGACAAAATATTTTTATGAAGATAAAAAAGAGATATATCCGCTTATGGATGAAAACGGAGAAAGCTATATAAAGACCGGCGATATAGGTCATATGTCAGGAAACATATTGTTCTATGAATACAGAATGAGGCGTATAATCAAGGTTTCTGGAAATACCATATTTGCCGGAACCGTTGAAAATGTTATCTTAAAGCACAGTCAGGTGTCAGAGGTTCATGTAGTTTCCGTGCCGCATCCTACGAGAGGTAATTCTGCATTTGCCTTTGTGGTACTGAAAGACAGTTCTGACAGTGAAAATGTAAGCAGGGAAATATATGAGCTTTGCAGGACTTCTTTATTGCCGTATGCAATTCCTGCAAAACTTCATATATGCAGCGTGGAAGATATAGACAGAACGCCTCTCGGCAAAATTGCATACGGAGTTCTTGAAAAGAAGGCAAAGTCTCTTATGAATAGCTGAAAAAAATGTGGTCATAATAGTATTGAACCGAAGCGGATTGGAAATGTCCGCTTTGTAATGTTGAAGAGGAGGTACTGTCATGACTAATTTAAAGTGTTCAGTAAGAGGCTGTATATACAATGACAGCAATATGTGCAGTCGTACTGAGATTAATGTAGGCAATAAGAAAGCTGAAAATGTAAAGGAAACACTTTGTGAGAGCTTCAGCAATGATGAAGCCGTAAGAAATGCCTGCATCTGTAAGGAGCCGGAAGGCAGACTTACCATTAAGTGCGACGCCATAAAGTGCATTTACAACGACAACAACTATTGCAGCGCGGATAGTGTAGACATCGGCGATTCAAGTGCTGATACCAGCAGAGAGACAAAATGCGAAACATTTAAGCTTTCAATGTAGTTTTGTTCCCGCACCCACAGAGATTTCTGTGGGTGTTTTACATAGAGAATATATTGTAATAAATTGTAAAATAAATTGACAGAATTTGACACATATGCTACTATAATTGTGTAGGAAATATGAATACGGATACTTAAGATAAAAGGTAAACTTATAGAAATGTAAGGACACACGATTGGAGGCTAAGGTGAGGCAGTCGCGTATGCGCGAGGGGCTTTGTTATGCTGTTTGGTTGCAATGTTTTTATTGCAACTTTTTTGATTTATGGGAGAGTCCTTTACAAACTGATATAAAAAGGCGGAAGATATTATGGAGAAGAAAAAAATAAAGTTTTGGAAAAAGGCACTGATAGGCATAGCTGCGGTTGCTTTGGCAGCAGTCATATTTTTTAACTTCTTTTTCTATAAGCTTGATACCGATTATGATAAAACGGGAAACGGGAAGCTGGAATTGACAGAGGAGGAAAAGAAGAATATTAATGAGTATCTGGCAAAGGGATATATAGAAAATACAGAATATGCCGGCTATTGTTTTGGAAATTTAAAAGAAATCAATTATCTTGACGCCGGTCTTATATGTATAGCGGCTGATATGCTTGATATGGAAGAGGAAAAGCAGAAGCTTAGAGATTATTATATCTACTACAAGGATCAGAATATGGGCAGTATGGACTATGCGTATATGTATGGTTATATAAATATTATGCACAGCCTTGATATTCCTTATGACAGAGAGGAAATGTATAAAAATCTTGACAGGTTTTATGACAGTGAAAAGAAAAATTTTGGAAATGATATGGTGATGACGTCTTATATGTGTAAGCTTCCTGAAGCGGAGGAGATTATTGAAAGATATAACCTTAAGCAGGGAATTAAGGAGGCGTGGGAAGCATTTGATTTCACGGTAAAAGGGAAAAAGGCAACTGAAGGAATAAATCTTATTGAGTGTGCTTATCTTACGCATGCTCTTGAGGAGGTAGATGTTACAGAGGCATTATTATGGCTTGATATGTGGAAGGAATATTACGAAGGACTTGATTTGAGTGTGTATCTTTCAGATTATTTTTTATGGGCGAGAGCCTATGAATATCTGGGAGAGGATACCTTCGGTTACTATGAAAAAGCTATGGAGTATTACAAAAGCTATAAGTTTAGCACTTTTGAAGGTATGGTATATGACAAACGTGGAGATGTAGATGTGCAATTAAGGGTATACAGGCTGATGGATTTAGGCGCAGGAACTAACAAAAGCCTTGATGAGTCCTGCCAAAATGCGGTAAAAAGTAAGGTGGCTTCACTTAAAATGGACTTTGAATATGATGTTATTCTAACGTGTCATGCGACTATGCTTGCTAACGCTTCAGGCTTTGAATACTCAAGGGATTTGATTGTAGAATTTTTTAAAAGAAATGTTGAAAAGGTTAGAGAGAGCAACATTCGGAAGAATTATAACATAATAAAGCTTTGCTATGCCGTAAGAGGACTTAAGGAAACGGACAGCCTGTCGGTTATAGACAGGGAAAAATACAGTAAGCTTGTAAATGCTGAAATTAAGAGGACGGATATGAATAATCTGGACTTTGATACTGCTGATGAACTGAAGTATCTTTTGGAACTTAAAATGATGCTTGAGGATAATGCAAAGATAGACTCAATTACAAGAAATGAAATTCTTAAAGGAGTAAAAAAGAATAAACAGAATATAACACCGGAAGCATATATTTTTATAAACAGGATTCTTGGTAAAAATTGCAACGGAGAGGATTTTAGTTTTATTAAAGACGATACGCTTAACAATATATATATCCTCAGCTTTGTAACAGATGAAGATTATGACTTGGAAAGATTTAAAATAAAACCGGGAATATACAAAGAAAGCGAAGAAACCAATGGAACTAACGTATGGAGTATATATTACGGAAATATGTTGAGGTAGGTGCATATGTTAGAAGTCAGAAAATTATCAAAGTCTGCGAAGACAAGAAAAATATTAGACGATATTAACCTTAAAATAAATTCAGGAGAGGTTACTTTTATAATAGGAACATCAGGAGCGGGCAAGACTACCTTGTTGAATGTATTGGGTGGACTTGATAAATATGATAAGGGAAGCATATATCTTGACGGTGAAGATATATACAAAAATATCGACGCATATAGAGCTGAACATGTGGGTTTTGTATTTCAGGATTATAATCTTATCAGCAGAATGAGTGTCAGAAATAATATTAAGGCAGGCATGTATTATGCAGGATATGATATGCCGGAGGAAATGCAGGACAAGTATGAGCACTTCAACATTAAGGATATACGCCAGTCAAGTGAAACTCTTTCGGGAGGAGAAAAGCAAAGAGTTGCCATATTAAGAAGCATTTGCAGAAACTGTGATGTTATATTGGCAGATGAGCCTACGGGAAGTCTTGATTCTCAGAATGCGATACTTGTTTATGATGAACTTGTAAAACTTAAGGATAACAGGCATATAGTGATTGTATCGCACGATTTGGATATGGCAAAAAAGTATGCTGACAGAATTATAACACTGAAGGACGGAAAAGTTATTGAAGATACTCTGTGTACGGAAACGGAGCATGAAAAACATAATTATACGGAGCCGGAAAAAGGGAAAAGGGTAAAGAAGAAAAAGCTTAAAGCAGACGTTATGGTGGCGTGGAATAATATTAAAAGCAAGTGCCTTAGAATCATTGCAATCTCATTTGTGTTGGGGTTTGCCATAAGTGCCGTTTTGATGGCGCTGCTTCTTAATGACTGGAACAGTGTCTCTTTTTCTGATATGAATCTTAATTTTCTTGAGGCAGATTTGATTCGTATAACGTATGCACCGGGCGGAGTATACGATCAGTCTGTGTTTACTGACGAGGACATTCAGGAATTAGAGAATAAATATGACATAAAAGAGGTAGTCCCTCTTTATGTTGCTCCGACACATATGAAACTGACAAACGATATCATTGAGAAGGAGGCTGATATAAAGCAGATAAACCGCGATGATTTTTTTGAAAAGAGAATTATGTCAGAGGATATAGAAGGCGAATTCCTAAGGGATAAATATGATATGATTATTGCTGAGGATTTGGCGGAGGAGCTTTTTGAAAATGGCGACTGTATAGGAAAGAAGATTAAGGTAAGAGCAGGTTCATTTGAAGATACGGAATATACTATTGTAGGAATAAACAGCCAAATCAACGCTAATGATACAATATATACATATATAGATGCCTCAAGCCTTAAGGAAACACTGGAAAAAAATATTAAAACTATGATGGACATAAGGTTTTTTATTGAGGCTGAGGATTCAAGTCATTGGCTTAAGGATTATGCCTGCGGTCATGTGGAAATAATGGACGGTAACGAAACACTTCTGTACGGAAGGAAATCTCAAAGTCCTGATGAGGTTTATGTAAGCAAGGATGCTATGAGAATTATTACAAAGGATAAAACAGACCTTGAGGAATACTTTAACAGTCTGGCTGATGTGGATACTCTTATATGCTATAACGGAGTGTTTGAGGTCAAAGTTGTCGGCGTTGTTGAGTCGGACACTTTGGAGATAAAATGTCAGCAGGAACTTTATGATAAAATGTGTGTGGCAGAACCTAATAAATTACAGATATATGTGGAAAATACCGGAGAATCAGGTAAAATTGCAAAATCGATAAATGAAATGGTAAAATATTCTGCAAAGGTAACAACGCAGCAGATTAAGGACAGAGTTTTGTCACAAAATTACTTTAACAAAAAAATTATATGGTATCTTGGAGTGGCATTACTTATTGCTTCGGTGCTTATGATAACTTCGTTTATAAGAATTTCTGTTATGGAAAGGCGTTATGAGATTGGAATTGTAAAAAGTCTTGGAGCGGGTAAAGGACATGTTATGTTTATTCTGTGGCTTGATGCATTGGCAATCTCAATTTTTACGGCTGTATTTATAGGAATAATACTTAAACTTATGATGTTTGGACTGCCTTATATATTTGACGAAATGTCAGTCCTTCAATTTGCATTTCCGTTTAAAAATTATTTCATAAGTCTTGGAATTATGTTTATATTCATATCCGTAAACATTCTGCTGGGAACAGTTTCTCTTGTTAAGAGTACCTGCGCTAAATTGCTGAGGTCAAGATAAAACTTATGTCTATGCCGGCAAAGACTTTTCTTCTTGCCTAAAATATACCAAGGTGCTATAATAAACAATCAGTGAAAACGAAACAGAAAGGTGTTTTAGAATATGACTAAGATAAGAACCAGATTTGCTCCAAGCCCTACCGGAAGGATGCATGTAGGTAATTTGAGAACAGCGTTGTATGCGTACCTGATTGCAAAGCACGAGGGAGGCGACTTCCTGCTCAGAATAGAAGATACGGATCAGGAAAGATTTTATGAGGGTGCCATAGAGATAATTTACAATACGCTTAAAAAGACAGGTCTTGTACATGACGAGGGACCTGATAAGGACGGCGGCGTAGGCCCTTATGTTCAGAGTGAGCGTCAGGCACAGGGAATATATCTTGAATATGCCAAGCAACTTATTGAAAAGGGCGAGGCGTATTACTGTTTCTGCGATAAGGAAAGGCTCGCAACACTTTCTTCAAAGGTTGAGGACGGTAAGGAAATTGTTACATATGACAAGCATTGCCTTTCACTGTCAAAGGAAGAGGTGGAGGAGAACCTTAAAAAAGGCATACCTTACGTTATAAGACAGAACAATCCTACAACGGGAACAACTACATTTTCAGATGAGATATACGGAGACATAACTGTCGACAATTCAGAACTTGACGATATGATACTGATTAAATCAGACGGTTTCCCTACCTATAATTTTGCAAATGTGGTTGATGACCACCTTATGGGAATTACCCATGTGGTAAGAGGAAATGAGTACCTTTCATCATCACCTAAATATAACAGGCTTTATGAGGCGTTTGGCTGGGAGATTCCGACATATATACACTGTCCGCTCATTACCGATGAAACGCATAAAAAGCTCAGCAAAAGAAGCGGACACTCATCATATGAGGATTTGCTGGAGCAGGGCTTTGTGAGTGAAGCTATCGTTAATTTTGTGGCACTTCTTGGCTGGAGTCCTGAGGATAACAGGGAAATATTCTCTCTTGAGGAGCTTGTTAAGGAGTTTGATTACAGAAGAATCGGAAAATCTCCTGCCGTATTTGACATACCAAAGTTAAAGTGGCTTAACAGTGAATATATCAAGGCTATGGACAATGAAAAATATTATGAGTTTGCGCTTCCTGTCATCAACGAGGTAATCACAAGAGACTGTGACAAGAAAGCAATCGCAGATATGGTTAAGACAAGAATTGAAGTATTCCCTGACATTAAGGAGCAGGTGGATTTCTTTGAAAAGCTGCCTGAATACAGCGTGGAAATGTATACGCATAAGAAGATGAAGACTACTTCTGAATCTTCACTTGAGGTGCTTTCTGAAACGCTTCCTATACTTGAAGAACTTTCTGATTACAGCGTTGAATCACTTCACGATACGATTATGAAGTATATTGAAGAAAAAGGAATCAAGAACGGACAGGGCCTGTGGCCTCTCAGAACAGCAGTCTCAGGAAAGCAGAATACACCTTGTGGAGCATTTGAAATGATGAATATACTTGGCAAAGAGGAAACGCTTTCAAGAATCAAAAAAGGCATTGAACTGCTTTCAAAGGAAATTGGTTAAACAATGAATTGCAATAATTCTCAGAAAACCGCTATAAATCATTTTAACGGGCCGGCGCTCATTCTTGCCGGTCCGGGAAGCGGTAAGACTTTCACTATCACGATGCGTACAAAGCATCTAATCGATAATTATCACGTCAAACCTGAAAATATATTGGTTGTCACCTTCACAAAAGCTGCGGCAAATGAGATGAAGGAAAGATTTCTAAGGCTTATGGATGGTAAAAAATGTGCTGTTACATTTGGAACATTTCACAGTATATTTTTTACCATTATTAAGTATGCCTACAATTATACGGTGAAAGATGTGCTTTCAGAGGAAGAAAAAAGAAGTATTGTGCGAAAACTTCTGGAGCTTTATGACGCTATGGAGGATGATGAAAATGAACTTACGGAATCTGTTATTACGGAGATTTCAAGGGTCAAGAGCGACGGAATAGACATTGGAAACTATTATTCAAAATGTCTTGGCGATGATACTTTCAGAAAGATATTTTCTGACTATGAGAGATATATAAGACAGAGAAATAAGATTGATTTTGATGATATGCTTGTGATGTGTTATGAACTTTTAAGCAAGCGAAAGGACATACTTTCTGCGTGGCAGAAAAAGTTCCGCTATATTCTGATAGATGAGTTTCAGGATATCAATCTTATTCAATATCGGGTGCTTCGCCTGCTTGCAAGTCCTGAGAATAATATATTTGCCGTAGGAGATGACGACCAGAGCATATATGGCTTCAGAGGTGCAAGACCGGAGATAATGAAACAGTTTGAAAGAGACTACAAGGATATGTTAAAGGTAGTTCTTGACGTAAATTACCGCTCCAAAAATGAGATAATCGAGGCTTCAGGAAGACTTATAAGTCATAACAGTGAAAGATTTGCCAAAGCCGTAAAGGGAGAGAACGGAAATGGCGGAATTGTAAATATCCGCTGTTATGAAAATACCGCTAAGGAAAATGAAGCCATTATAGAAGAGATACGAAGATATGTGGCTATGGGCGGAGATTACAGAGACATAGCCATAATTTACAGAACCAATATGATACCGAGGGCTCTTATAGAAAAGGCTATGGAGTACAATATACCGTTTGTGGCAAAGGACATTATTCCGAATATATATGAACATTTTATATTCAGGCACATTAAGGCGTACATAGACATAGCTCTCGGAAGTACCAAAAGAAGCGACTATCTTGCAATAATAAACAGACCGAAAAGGTATATAAGCAGGGATTGCATTGACAGGCCGGAAATGAGTATAGAAAGGCTCAGGGCATTGTATGATGACAAGCGATGGGTGCTTGACAGACTTGATAAGCTTGAGGAGGATTTAAAGTTCCTTGTCGACATGAATCCTTTTGCCGCCATCAATTACATAAGGCGTTCCGTAGGCTATGACGATTATATCAGAGAATATGCCGAATATAAGAAAATAAACGTGGAGGAACTTTTTGACATAATCGCACAGATTCAGGAGGCCTCACGTGATTTTAACGATTACGGTGAATGGTTTGCACATATAGAAGAATATACAAGGCGCATAAAAGAAGAAAATGACAGGAACGCATTCCGTGAGAATAAGGACTGCGTCACATTTTCAACAATGCACAGTGCAAAGGGACTTGAGTATGACGTGGTCTATATCATAGACGCCAACGAGGGAATAACGCCTCACAACAAATCGGTGCTTGATACGGATATAGAAGAGGAACGAAGAATGTTCTATGTAGCCATGACAAGGGCAAAGCGCGTATTAAACATAAGCTCTGCGAAGGAACGGTTTAATAAAAAGCAGGAAGTATCAAGATTTGTGCGGGAAATAGAGGATAAGACTGATAATTGATTTTTTTAATATGCGTGATATAATCTTCTTATTCATAAATCTTGTTTGAGGAGGAACATAGTTGAATGAAAGTATTGGATATATTTTCTTGGTTACCTGCAAAAGAAATGAGTTTAGAACAATTAGAACAAATTTTTGAGGAATATTATACCGGAAATTATAGGGGAGAATATATTATTTCACTTGAAACACCATGCAATATTGGAAAGGATATTCTTAATTGCAGAGCAGAATTAATGGAAGAAGGAAAAAAGACCGGATACATTTTAAAGGACGATAATATTATTGCTCTAATAGGTTATAGAGAGTAGTCAAACTTTCATTGACGCAAAGATAAAACATACATAGCAAATGAGAAATTGGCTCCTGAAAATACCAAAGGACAAGAAGTGTAGAAGATATAAGAATCCTTGAAGTAATTACATAAAGCCGGCAGCCATAAAAATCTGCCGGCTTTATTATGCTTAAAATCGGATGCTATTTTCTATTCTTCTTCAGATTCCTCGTCCTCTTCAAAGTACAGCTCGTCATATTCCGCACTGTCAAGATATTCGTCAAAGGCGTCTGAAACTATCTCATATTCCTCATCAGATTCTATATTGTCAAGGCTTGGTTCTCCGTTTGCGTCTTCGGAATAGCGGTAAAGATATACTTCGCCGTCCTCGTTGTCGAGAGGAAGAAGAGCAATGTATTCGCGGTCAGCAGCTTCAAATATTGTGATAACGGCACATTCTACCTGCTCGTCATTGTCAAGCATAAGTGTTACCGTATCCTTTGGTTCATCCATTTCCATTATATATAGCCTCCATTCTGAATAAACGGTGCCAAGGGGATATTTACAATCCGCTCCGCCGTTTAATAGTATTTGTTTTACTTTAGCATAAATATAGGCAATAATCAATTCAAAATTAAGGAATTTTTCTGCACTTTCTTCGGTCTGCGGTATTGAAATATTTAAAAAATTAAGGTAAAATAAGAATATACTTTAAATGTAAAGAAGGTACAATATGGACAAGATAGATAAGAAACTTATAACACTTTTACAGCAGAATGCAAGGATGCCTCTTAAGGCACTTGCAGAAAAGGTGTTTTTGTCATCGCCGGCTGTATCGGCAAGGATAGAGAGGCTTGAAAGGGAGGGAATAATCTCAGGATATGAGGCTAAGGTAAATCAGCTGGCGATAGGTTATCACATAACTGCCTTTATTAATCTTGAGGTTGCACCTGAGCAGAAGCCGGATTTTTATCCGTTTATAAAGGCGTGCACTAATGTTATAGAATGCAACTGCGTAACAGGAACGTATTCTATGCTTCTTAAAGTGGCTTTTGCAAGCACCGTGCAGCTTGATACATTTATAGGACAGCTCCAAAAATATGGAAGAACAAGCACTCAGATAGTGTTTTCTACGCCTGTTGAACACAGAGGAATAGACGTTAATGTTGATCCTATGGACAGTATTCCGACATCGGAATAATCATTTGCCTAACCATATTTTGGTAGGCATTTTGCATATTTTAAATCGTGGTAACGCTTATCTTAATTGTTTATTACACAAAGTAAGTGTGCCTATTTCCGGTATGTATAAAATTTCAAATCAAAGAAGGTATATATATGAAAAAGATAATTTTGGCTTCCGGTTCTCCGAGAAGACGAGAGCTTCTGTCTCAGATAAACATTGACTATGAAGTGGTAAAAAGCGATGTCGAGGAAAATGTTCCTTTTGATACGCCGGCATGTGATGTTCCGTTGCTGCTGTCAAAGCAGAAAGCCGAAGACGTGCTGTTAAAATGTAGGGACAAAGATGCTATAGTGATAGGTGCCGACACGGTAGTGGTATTTGAGGGAAAAATTCTCGGAAAACCCAAGGATGAGGCGGATGCGTACAAAATGATAAAAGAATTATCGGGAAAAAGCCACATGGTATATACAGGTGTTACACTATCGTATTATGTAAATCAAAAAATGGAGTCAGAAAGCTTTACAGAGTGTACAAAAGTATCGGTGGCGGAACTGTCTGATGAAGAAATTTCCGAATATATAAAAACCAAGGAACCCTATGATAAAGCGGGCAGTTACGGAATACAGGGCATATTTGCAAAGTATATTACGGGTATTGAAGGTGACTACTACAACGTGGTCGGACTGCCATTAGCAAAATTGTACAAAATCCTAAAAATAAAATTAAAAACAGTTTAGAAACTATTGACTTTAGGAAAAAAGCAGTATAGAATAAAAATACAGAACTTAACGGGAGGTCGTTTTATGCAGTACAGAGATGAATTTATTGCCAGATTTGAAAAGCTAAGAACTATCAAGGAGAAGTATGGTCTTAGTACTCAGGATATAGACGATGCTATCAGGAGCATGAAGGATTACAGGGTTACAACACCCGTTGTAGGAAACTTCAGTACGGGAAAAAGCTCGCTGATTAATGCAATTATAGGAAAGCCGCTTCTTGGAGTGGAGATAACACCTGAGACTGCTGTTCCTACAGAAGTATATTATGGAGATAATAATGTATATCAGATTACAAAAGCAGGAAGCATCAGAAGAAGTGTTGAGGAGCTTCCGCTCAGGGATTTGACCATAAGAGATACGGATATGGTTCGAATCGAGTATGACAATGAATTTTTGAAGAGTATTGAAAGCGTAAGCATAGTGGATTTGCCGGGCTTTGATACCAGCATAGAACTTCATAACAGAGCGATAGATCAGTATCTTCCGAACAGTCTTGCCTATCTTTTGGTAGTATCTTCAGACGAGCCTGTATTAAAGGAAAGTATTATAGATTTATTAAAGGAACTCAAATCTCATGATATACCGGTGTACATAGTCCTGACAAAGTGCAACAGACTTAGCGAGTATGAACTCAATCAGTGTACTTCACTGCTTAAGGAGACTGTTACAAAGGCTCTTGACATTCCTGATGTAAAGGTGGCATGCGTTGATTCCTACGGCGATGTGAAGGTTGATGAGATAAAAGAAATTCTCAGGGATATTCAGGAAAAGACAGGTACTATTTTTGTAAATAAGTATTCAAAAGTGCTTAAGAGTGCTGCCAGATATGCTGAGGTTTATCTTCTTGAGAGAATAGACAAGAGTAATCTGTCTACTTCCGAACTTGAGCAGGAACAGGAAAAGATATTAAAGAATATCAGAGAACTTGAAGATAAGATAGAAAAGGAAAAGGCTATTTTCAAGGAGCAGGCTGATGTATGTATTAAGGCGATAAGAGAGAGAGTCACAAACAATCTTGAAGCTAATCAGGCTACCATAAGCGTTATGCTTGAAAATGGTGCAGACATCACGGATAAGATTAACTATATTGTAAGAAATGCAGTTACGGTAGGCATAAGAACGGAATTTGAACCAAAGCTTCAGAAGTATGTGGAACATATAGCGTCAGCCATAAATGTTGAATTTCCGGAAAATGATGCTATGATTCTAAGTATAAAGCAGTTTACGACTTACAGCGTCATGACATCGGTTTCCAAAAGTGCGCTCCCTGTGGCACTCGCTGCAGTAGGTACGGTGCTGTTTAATGTGGCAGGCGGTGTTGTGGCTGCTGTTATCGGTATTGTAGGAGATTTGGTATTTAATGTAAAGAGCAGCGCCAAAAAGAAACGTGAAATTGACAAGGCAGCAGAACAGGTGGTTTCAGAGGTTGCAAGACAGGCAGCAGACAGTGTGGAAGCTGAAATCCGCAACTATATCAATGGCGTCAATGAACAGATTGAGGCTGATGTATTAAAACAGAGAGAAGTTTTGTCTAAGTCATTACAGGATATCAGAAATGATATTATGTTTGAGGAAAACAGCAAGTCAAATGAGGTGGAAAGCCTTACAAGCGATTTGCTTTTGGTACAGTCATTGTCAAAATAGTTTATGAAAGGCGAGAACAGATATGGATATATTTAAAAAATCAAGAGAAGACGAATTGGAATTTCAGCAGTTTGTCGATAAGGTAGATACTATTTATGCCAACCTCAAAGAGTTTGAAAATCAGGTAGATATGTATGATTTGTACTCTATCAAAAAGAACTTTATTGCAAAGACAGAGGATTTTTTCAGAGAGGACAGAAAGCTTAACATAGGTATCATAGGAAGAGTTAAGGCAGGTAAATCGACTTTTCTTAACACGCTGTTATTTGACGGAAAGAATATACTTCCTTCTGCCGTAACACCTAAGACTGCCACACTTACAAGGATAGAGTATTCTGTTGACAACCGAATCGAAATTGAATATTACACTGACGAGGAATGGCGCGTCATAGAACGTAATTCCATGGTGGATTCACAGGCAAATGAATTTGTTGTTGCAAAGGAAATTATGAAGCTTGTAAAGGACAGGGCAATTAACCCGAGAGAGTATGTCGGAAAGCAGAATTTTGTGGTTAATTATGAGTCTTATGACGAGCTTATGTACAATCTTAATGATTACATCGGAGAAAACGGTAAATATACACCTCTTGTAAAGAGTGTAAATGTATATGTAGATAATGACGAGCTTGAAGGCATATCAGTTGTTGATACACCGGGTCTTTATGATCCTGTCGTATCGCGTGTTGATAAGACAAGGCAGTTTATGGAGCTTTGCGACGTGGTATTTTTCTTGAGCAAATCTACAACTTTCCTTGACAAGAACGACATTGACCTTATGGCTTCACAGCTTCCTAAAAAGGGTGTTAAGAGACTGATTCTTGTGTGCAGCCGTTTTGATGACGGACTTCGAGATACACTGTGGAATCAGCCGTCGCTTGACAGCGCCATAGAGGATACAAAGAGCAAGCTCTTAAAGTATACCGAGAGTGCATTTAACAATTACAGAAAAAATAATTACTACGTCAATATGGACATTATCAATCAGTGTAAGAAGCCTATATTTGTATCGGCTATTGCTGAAAATATGTCTAAGAAGCCTGTAGAGGATTATGATGATAAGGAAAAGAAGGTTTATGATGACCTTTCCGCTAAAGGCGAGATAACTGCCGAAAAATTAAAAGAAATCGGTAATATTGACGAAGTAAGGGAAGCTTTCCAGCAGGTTATTGATGATAAAGAGGAGATGCTTGAAGAGAAGGCAGCTTCGTTTGTACCTACCGCTATGGAAGAACTTAAAGACAGACTCAGAAGAATTGAAGGACTGTCTGAAAAGAGAATTTCACAGCTTTATAACTATGACCGCGAGAAGCTTATGGAGCAGAAAAAGTACATAACTACTCAGGTTTCAAATGTTTCGGGCAAGATAGAAGAAGTATTTACGGAGCTTGAAAACAAGATAGAAGAGAATAAGTCAGATGCCATCAAAGAGATAAAGATATATAATAGAGAGTATCTTCAGGTATCTGAAAAGGAAGGCGTGGAAACTCACTATGAGATTAGAAAGGTTTCTACAACCACATGGTTTAAGCCTTGGACATGGGGCACAAGCACAAGAGAAATTTACAGCTATGACGAAAAATATAAATATATCGATATGTTTGACGCCATAGAAAATGTGCGAAATTATGTGCAGGATGGTGTTGAATGTATAGAAAAAACATTTAACAAATCTATTGACAGTGCCTTGTTAAAATACAAAATTTTGAATATAATAATAGAGAATATCGACGGCGGTAAAGAAACTTATGACGCTTCATACTACAAGCTGCTTGTAGAGAGAACAATTCAGAAAATTCAGATTCCGGAGATTGAATTTCAGGCGGCTTCATTTGAAAATATGATTTCCTCACAGTTTAATGGTGAGATTAAGGGTAGCTCTATGAAGTCTAGCCTTAGAACAACATTATCTGAAACAATATATGCTGTTGGCGAGGAAATGTGTAAGACGCTTGAGAAATCTGTAAAGGAGTTCAAAGAGGCTATCGGAAGAATTAAGGAAGAGTTTTTGGAGCAGCTTCTTGGTGAGATTAATGTAGAACTCAATACGGTAAGCGAACAGTTTGAAAATAAGGAATTTGAAATCTCCCGATATAATGAATTAATCGACAAAATAAGAAGATTGGATATGGAAGATTAGTATTATATGATAAGATTTATTGCGTGCGATATAGACGGTACCATGCTGCAAAACGGCGATACTGCCGTGCCTGAGAGGCTTCTTGCAAACATCAGAAAGCTTGTGGACAGAGGAATTGTATTTGCCCCTGCAAGCGGCAGACAATACCCGACTATGAAGCGGATGTTTGGTGATGTTGCCAACGAGCTTATGTATATATGTGAGAACGGAGCCCTTGTAGTTTACAAGGGCAAAGTGCTGTCTGAAAGTATTATGGACAGGGAAACGGTTATGGATATAGTGGACGATATACTCTCCATGCCTGCCTGCGAGGTTCTGCTTTCAGGAAGAGACATATCATATATTAAACCTAAGACGGAGGCGTATTTCAGACGTATACATGACAGGATTAAGAACAATATCTGCCTGCCGAATGATTTCAGAAAGCTGAATGATGATTTTATCAAGGTGGCAGCCTGTGATACTTCAGGCGTTGTAAATTCCAAGGACCATTTTATGGAAAAATGGTCGGACAAGGTTCAGACTGTCGTGTCGGGCGAACTGTATATGGATTTTACTAATAAAGGTGTCAATAAAGGAAATGCACTTCTTACCGTACTTGACAGGCTTGGAATAAGCACGGACGATGCAATGGCGTTTGGCGACAGCTACAATGATGCGGAAATGCTTAAGGCTGTGAAGTATTCCTATGCCATGGCAGATGCCGAAACTGCCGTTAAAAAATGTGCAGCCTACACCACGGAAAATGTAAGCAGTATACTTGAAAGAATTATACGAGGTGATTTTGATGAGTAGCATAACAAAAGAATATGCAAAAGAATTTATGAAACAGCAGGAGAAATTGTTTGATTTTCCTGTTGCGGATACAGTTGAGGAGGCACTTGAGTTTTTAAACGAGGACTGCTGTACCACTGTATTTGATACATTGGACGAGGTATTTCAGTATATGAAAGAGGAGGGCATTGACACAGAAGGAGCGACGAAGGACAATATTGACGATATACTGGAGCTTTTTGCGATGCCCGACGGAAAATATCTGTTTGTAGAGGCTTAGATTAAAATGAAAAGAAAGAAAATTATAAAATTTGCCATATTTGCCGTTGTACTTGCTTTTATACTGATAGTCGGAGGAACATTTCTTTATACAAAAATGAACGCTTCTGTCAGAATTTCGTTCGGAGTTCACGGCAATGTAGTTTTTCGTATAGAAAAAGAGGTATGTACAAAGGATGAAGTTACGGTATTGCTGCTGGATAAGAAGAAGCAGTATGATGAACTGTACGGAAATGAAATATGGAATAAAAATATAGATGATATAAGTGCGGTTGATTATCTGAAAAATGACGTGATAAACCGGCTTGCTATGTATAAGTGCGTAAAGCTTATGGCTGAGGACAAAAAGATAATTTTAAGCAACAGTGATAAAACTAAGGCGGAGCGTTACGCACAGGAATATATTGAACAGTTCACAGAAAGCGATTTATCTTCCCTTGGAATCACTAAGTCGGCCGTAAAGTCAATATTTGAAGAAAAAATACTGTTTGAAAAGGTGTATGATTCTCTTACTACTACGGTCAACAGGGAAATAAGCGTTGACGAGGCGAGAGTGATAAAACTGCAATACATATTTGTCTCAGCTTCACTTCCGGATGCACAGAATCTTATAAATGAATATTATACGAGAGTGACAGCCGGTGAAAATTTTGAAAAGCTGGCATCTGACAATAACGGCACAGAAGGATATGAGTGCCAGTTAGCAAGAGGAACGGTTGAGGAAGCCTTTGAGGACGCTGCATTTAATCTTAATACAGATGAGATAAGTCAGGTTGTCAAAACCGCTAAAGGATATTACATCATAAAATGCATAAACGATTATGAGAAGGTGGCGACTGAGAATAATAAGCAGAATATCTTAAATAACAGAAAAAATGCAATATTTGATGAGATATACAAAGAATTTACCGCAACACTTTACTATGAATACAACGAGAAGAATATAAAAGACCTTAATTTTGATACGAGTTACACTGTTAAGGTGACGACAGACGAGATATTAAAGTAAAAAAATATTACTGACACTTCGCAAGAAATCCTTTCTTATAATCAAAAAACCTGCCCATTTTTCGGGCAGGTTTTTGTATGGTGCGCATGCAACACATATTTCTAATCAAGAATTTCAAATCCTCTATAATACTTGAACAGTGCCTTTGCCATAATCTTGTCGCGTGATACAAACTTGTTGTCCCAGTATCTTGAATCCTTTGAGTTGTTTCGGTTATCGCCCAAAACAAAATAGCTGTCAAGAGGGACGTAATAAGGCCCCCAGTCTCCTAAGGTTTCGACCGTAAGATATGCGCTTTCATCAAGCGGTGAACCGTTGATATAGACCACGCCTCCGCGTATCTCTACTGTTTCGCCGGGAAGACCGATAATCCTTTTTACATATGTTTCCTTTTCGTTATCAGGAAAAGGAAAGATGATAATATCGCCGCGCTCAGGGTCTTTGTTAATATAGGCAAGACGGTTACCTATAATTCTGTCAAGCTTGTTGATGGTAGGGACCATTGATGATGTAGGAACCCTTGCGTTGACTATCAGGAACCTGTTGATAAGAAGCGCTATAACTACTGCAAGCACAATGATTATAGCATAGCTTATAGTCTCCTTAATTATATATTTCTGACGTTTTGTAAGCTGGTTCATAATGTCCCTTTCTAACAGGCTCTAGAGCCTATTTTGCCAATTTCAGCATAATCTCGTTGCTTCTCTTTATGAAGCCGGTCATTTTTTCAGGAGAAAGAGGAGCGTGGCTCAAAAGAGCGAGGTCGTATACCTGTTCACAGAACATGCTGACATCTTCGCTGTCCTTATGTTCCAAAATGTACTTGATAAGTGCATTGTTGGCGTTGAGAACGAGAGTCTTTGGCGCGGCGAACATATCAGGATCCATGCCTGCCATGCCATACATCTTCATCATATCCTGCATACGTCTGCTTTCTTCCGATAATGTTATCATAGCAGAAATGTCTTCATTTTTCAACTTCTCAACGGAAATTGTCACCTTTTCTTCACAAAGTGCTTTTTTGAATACCTCTTCGAGAGTTTCCTGAGTTTCTTTAAGTTCATCCTCAGAGGTCTCTTCCTTAAGGCTGTCTGAAAGGTCAGAATCAATTCGTTTAAACTTGACATCTTTATTTTTCTCTTCGAGATGAGTTATGAAAGGCTGGTCAATGTTGCCGGTAAGCATAACGGCATCCATTGAATTTTCCTTGAACATATTGATGTACTGGCTCTGCTCAACTTCATCCGTAACATAGAATACGGTGTTTTCATGGTTTTCCTTGTTTTCTTCAAGACACTCAGAAAGAGTGAGATATTTTCCGTCAAGATTTTTGAAGATAATGTAATCTGTCATTTTAGAGCAGAAAGAATCGTCCTTAAGGCATCCGAATTTAATGAAAGGATTGATGTCATCCCAGTATTTTTCGTAGTCCTCACGTTCTGTCTTGTACATTCCAATCAGCTTATCTGCAACCTTCTTGGTAATGTAGTCACTTATTTTCTTGACAAATCCGTCATTCTGAAGCGCACTTCTTGAAACGTTAAGAGGCAGGTCAGGACAGTCTATGACACCCTTTAAAAGGAGAAGAAAGTCCGGTATAACCTCTTTGATGTTATCTGCGATAAATACCTGGTTGTTATAGAGCTTAATGGTTCCCTCGATAGATTCGTATTCCGTATTAATCTTAGGGAAGTAAAGAATACCCTTAAGGTTGAAAGGATAATCCATATTAAGGTGTATATAGAACAAAGGCTCCTTGTAATCTTTGAATACTTTGTGGTAGAGATTTACATAGTCTTCCTTTGTACATTCGTTAGGATGCTTATACCACAGAGGATTTGTGTCGTTAAGAGGTACGGGACGTCTTAGAATTTTAGCCTTTTTGCCGCCCTTTTTGGTAACTATGGTTTCTTTTTCGCCCTCATCATTTTCGACTTCTTCCGTAACATCCTCTTCAACAACCGTTTCCACAACAGTGTCCTTTTCCGTTACTTCCTCTTCAGGGATGGTATCGTACCGAGGCTCTGCGTTCTCATGTACAAGGA
>CAMEJP010000047.1 GCA_945920185.1 uncultured Eubacterium sp.
GGGGTCTCATATACGCCACGTGCACCCATACCTACTACACGATTCTCAACTATATCAATTATGCCGATACCATGCTTTCCGCCAAGTCTGTTAAGCTCTCTGATGATATCGGAAGCCTTCATCTTGACGCCGTTTATGCTTGTAGGAACACCCTTTTCAAATGTCATTGTTACATATTCGCCTTCGTCAGGAGCCTTTTCAGGTCTTACACCGAGTACTAAAAGGTGGTCGTAGTTTGGCTCGTTGGCAGGGCTTTCAAGCTCAAGACCCTCGTGGCTTATGTGCCAGATATTACGGTCACGGCTGTAGCTTGAATCTGCTGAAAACGGAAGGTTGATGCCGTGCTGTCTGCAGTATTCAATCTCGTCCTCACGTGACTGCATTTTCCATGTATCATTGCATCTCCAAGGAGCAATAATCTTGATTTCAGGTGCAAGAGCTTTGATAGAAAGCTCGAAACGTACCTGGTCATTACCTTTTCCGGTAGCACCGTGACATATTGCAACGGCACCTTCTTTTTTTGCAATCTCAACAAGTTTCTTTGCTATAAGAGGTCTTGCAAAAGATGTACCGAGTAAATACTTGTTCTCGTATACGGCATTTGCCTTAACGGTAGGAATGATGTAATCGTCAACAAATTCATCTACTACATCAAGGATGTATAATTTCTCTGCTCCTGAAAGTTTTGCTCTCTCCTCAAGTCCGTCAAGCTCGCTTTCCTGACCTACATCGATACAGCAGCATACTACATCATAATCATATGTTTCCTTTAACCAAGGGATAATAGCGGTAGTATCAAGACCGCCTGAATAAGCTAAAATAACTTTATCCTTCACTTTGATTTCCTCCTAAAATGATATTTCTAAAAATTAATATACATCATTTGCCCCCATTATGCAACAATATTTTTACTAATTTGGAATGAAAAATATGCACAAAATAATGCATAAAACCGCATAATATACATAAAATGTGCATAAATATGAATTTTTTCAAGAAAATCCTTTACATCCATGTAACTTTGCGTTACTATGTAGATGTAGTATTTTCAAAAGGTATATGAACGGGCAAAATGTCCGATTAAATATGGAAAGGATGGATTTTCTATGATAAAGGCAGGTATTATTGGTTCGACGGGTTATGCCGGGAATGAACTGGTAAGACTTCTCATGGGACACAAGGATGCGGAGATTGTATGGTATGGCTCACGAAGCTATATTGATAAGAAATATTCTGATGTCTACCGCAATATGTTTGAGATAGTCGATGAAAAATGTCTTGATGACAATATGGATGAACTTGCAGAAAAGGCGGATGTCATATTTACCGCCACGCCACAGGGCCTTTGTGCTTCACTTGTCAATGATGATATCCTGAATAAGGTAAAGATAATTGATTTGAGTGCGGACTTTCGACTCAAGGATGTTTCAGTGTATGAACAATGGTATAAGCTGGAGCATAAGAGTCCGCAGTACATAAAGGAAGCTGTTTACGGTCTGTGCGAGATTAACAGGGAAAGCATAAAGGGTGCAAGGCTTATAGCCAATCCTGGATGCTATACTACATGTTCTATTCTTACCATATATCCGCTTGTGAAAGAGGGCTTTATAGACCCTGACACTATTATAGTAGATGCCAAGTCAGGCACTTCAGGAGCCGGAAGAGGTGCAAAGGTTGACAACCTTTTCTGTGAAGTAAATGAAAATATGAAGGCATACGGAGTTCTTACACACAGGCATACTCCGGAGATTGAGGAGCAGCTTGGATATGCTGCCGGAAAGAATATAAAGATAATTTTTACGCCTCATCTTGTACCTATGAACAGAGGAATACTTGTCACGGCATATGCAAATCTTTCAAAGCAGGTTACATATGATACGGTCAGGGCTGTCTATGATAAGTACTACGGAAACGAGAAATTTATCAGAATCCTTGACAAAGATATCTGTCCTGAAACAAGATGGGTTGAAGGAAGCAACTATGTGGATGTCAATTTTAAGATAGACGAAAGGACAGGAAGAATCGTTATGATGGGTGCCATTGACAATCTGGTAAAGGGTGCGGCAGGTCAGGCGGTTCAGAATATGAATCTGCTGTTTGGACTTGATGAAACGCAAGGTCTTTTGCAGGTTCCGATGTTCCCATAATTCAAATCAAGAAATATGCAGATAATAATAAAGAAACGGAGATTGCTATGAAAGATATTACAGGCGGCGTAGTCGCAGCAAAAGGTTTTAAGACAGCCAGTACAAATGTAGCCATAAAGCCTCAAAACACAAAAAGAGATATGGCTATGATATTTTCAGAAGTTCCATGTGTGACAGCGGGCGTATTTACAACTAATCAGGTAAAGGCCGCTCCGGTAAAATGGGATTACAGAATAGTAAATGAATTTGATACGGCACAGGCTGTAGTTGTAAATACAGGTGTGGCAAATGCCTGTACGGGAACAGAAGGATATGAATACTGTAATGATGAAGCAAAGGCTACGTCAGAGGTACTCGGCATATCACCTGATTCCGTTCTGGTAGCTTCTACAGGTGTCATAGGTGCAAAACTTCCTATGGATAAGATTGTGGCAGGCATAAAGAAAATGCCGGACCTTCTTTCAGACAGTGAGGAGGAAGCTACTAATGCTGCTCTTGCAATAATGACAACCGATACTGTTCCAAAACAGGTGGCTGTGGAGATAGAACTGTCAGGAAAGACCGTAAGAGTGGGTGGTATGTGCAAGGGTGCAGGTATGATACACCCAAATATGGCTACTATGCTCTGTTTTATCACAACCGATGCGGATATAGACAAAAAGCTGCTTCAGGAGGCATTGTCAGATATAGTTAAAACTACATTTAACATGATTTCGGTTGACGGGGATACTTCAACAAACGATACCGTACTGGTGCTTGCAAACGGACTTGCAGGAAATGAAAAGATAACTTCAAAAAATGAGGATTATGATAAGTTTTATGAAGCTCTGTATGTCGTTATGGAAGGTCTTTCAAAGAAGATTGCAGGAGACGGAGAAGGAGCAACCTGCCTGTTTGAAGTAAAGGTCATAAATGCCAAGAGTCAGGAACAGGCAAGGATTTTGAGCAAATCCATCGTCACTTCAAATCTTACAAAGGCAGCGATTTTCGGTCATGACGCTAACTGGGGAAGAATACTCTGTGCAATGGGTTATTCAGAAGCCAAGTTTGACCCGGACATAGTTGACATATATTTTGAAAGTGAAGCAGGAAAGATTAAGATAGTTGAAAACGGACGTGCAACCGATTACAGCGAGGATGAGGCTACAAAAATACTCTCCGCAAAGACCGTGACTGCCATAGCAGATGTAAAGCAGGGCACACAGAGTGCTACCGCATGGGGCTGTGATCTGACACTTGATTATATCAGAATAAATGCGGATTACCGCTCATAAAACGAAATAAAAAATTGGAGGAAACCATGGATTCAGAATTTTTAGATGAAGCAAAGAAAAAGGCGGAGGTTCTCATAGAGGCGCTGCCTTACATACAGAGATTTAACAGAAAAATTATAGTTGTCAAGTACGGCGGAAGTGCAATGGTCGACGAGGAACTTAAAAGAAAGGTCATTGAAGATGTAGTACTTTTGAAGCTTGTTGGTTTCAAGCCGATTATCGTACACGGCGGCGGCAAGGAAATTACCAAGTGGGTTGAAAAATGCGGCATGGAGACACATTTTGTCAACGGACTCAGATATACTGACGCTCCGACTATGGAGATTGCCGAGATGGTGCTTAACAAAGTCAATAAGGAACTTGTAAACATAGTTTCACAGCTCGGTGTCAAGGCAGTAGGCATAAGCGGCAAGGACGGAGCCATGCTTAAGGTTACAAAGAAGCTATCAAAGGGAGAGGACATCGGCTATGTAGGCGAAATAAAAGAAGTGGACAGTAAGGTTATTATGAACCTTCTTGAAAATGATTTTCTGCCTGTTATATGTCCTGTCGGTATTGATGATGAATTTAACACTTACAATATCAATGCTGATGATGCAGCCTGTGCCATAGCAAGAGCCGTACATGCAGAAAAACTGGCATTTCTTACGGATATTGAGGGCGTATATAAGGACCCTTCAGATAAAGACACCCTTATTTCAGAACTTTCGATTGATGAAGCCCACAAACTTATTGAGGATGGCTATATCGGAGGCGGTATGCTTCCTAAACTTAATAACTGTATTGACGCCATTGATAACGGCGTATCAAGGGTGCATATACTTGACGGCAGAATAAGCCACTGTCTTTTGCTGGAAATATTCACAAACAGAGGAATAGGAACAGCTATATTGAATAAAGGAGCAGAACGCTACTATGATGAAAACAAGTGATATAATAGAAACAGCCGAAGAACATTTGATACATACCTACAACCGTTATCAGATAGTGTTTGACCACGGTGACGGTGTTTATCTTTATGATAATGACGGCAGGGAGTATCTGGATTTCTGTGCAGGCATAGCTGTGTTTGCGTTAGGCTACAATAATAAGTGCTATAATGACGCATTAAAAGTCCAGATTGACAAAATCGTCCACACATCAAATTATTATTATTCAAAGCCTATGGCAATGGCGGCGAAGATGATAACCGAGGTTTCGGGCATGTCAAGAGTGTTTTTTACAAACAGCGGTACTGAGGCCGTTGAAGGTGCTATAAAGCTTGCCAAGAAGTACGGATATCTTAAAGACGGTTCAAATGACCATGAGATAATAGCTATGGACCATTCCTTCCACGGAAGAAGTATGGGAGCACTTTCTGTTACGGGAAATAAGAAATATCAGGAAGCATTCGGACCTCTTATTCCGGGCATAAGATTTGCAAAATATAATGATCTTGACAGCGTCAAAGCGCTTGTAAATGACAAGACAAGTGCCATTATATTTGAAACGGTTCAGGGCGAGGGTGGAATATATCCTGCCGATAAAGAATTTATTCAGGGCATCCGAAAGCTTTGCGATGAGAGAGATATTTTACTCATCCTTGACGAGATACAGTGCGGAATGGGACGTACGGGAACAATGTTTGCCTATGAGCAGTATGGAATAAAACCTGATGTTGTGACCATAGCCAAGGCTATCGGCTGCGGTATTCCCATGGGTGCTTTTGCGGTAAATGAAAAGGCTTCGGGAGTACTTGTGGCAGGCGACCACGGTTCAACCTACGGTGGCAATCCGTTAGCCTGTGCAGCCTGTGTAAATGTTCTTGAGCAGTTTAAGAACCTTGATATACTTGAAAATGTTAAAGAAACAGGTGCATATCTTTTTGATAAGCTTGAAGAGCTTAAGGACAGGATACCTGCCATAAAGGCACACAGAGGCATGGGGCTTATTCAGGGTATAGAGCTTGATGAAAGCGTTTCGGCCGGAGAAGTAGTGAAAAAAGCCATCGAAAGCGGATTGATTCTTATTACGGCGGGCAATAATGTTATAAGATTTATCCCACCGCTTATCATAAAAAAAGAGCATGTGGATAAAATGACGGATATACTGGAAAACTGTTTTTAAAATGGAGGTAATCGTTTGAAAAGCAAAAGAATTGTATGTGTATTGATGGTATTTATTCTTACAGCCGGTATGTGGGGCTGTAAGGGAAAGAATGAAAAGGAAAATGTTACGGCTTCGGCTCCAACCATTTCCTCAACGGAAAAATACGAGATTAATCTGTATTATTATGATAATGCTGACTGGGCATATTTTAATGCGGCATTGGAGAGTTTTAATAAAGACTACCCGAATATTACGGTTAATTTGAAATACACAGACGCTTCCAACTATATAGAAAAACTGGTTAACAACAATAATGATAATGTAGCTGACGTTTATGTCCTTCAGTCAAAGGATATAGAGAAAGCCTACCTTGCCGGTATTGCACGCGTAAACAGTGAAGGCATTTACAGCGAAAAAGGCGTATTTCCACAGAGAGCATTGGATGACAGCACATATAAGGATAAACTGTTAGGGTATCCGTTGTATTTTAATACGCAGGTCATGCTTTATAATAATACATTTGGACTTGGCATTCCGACTACCTTTGATGAGTTAAAGGAAATGTCAAATAACATTGAAGTGAGTGAGGGCAAGGTTCTTGAAAACATTCTCACATGGAATCTGGATGATATGCGCCTCAATTATCTGTTTATGGGAGGCAGTGCGGATATAGCCGGGAAATACGGTGATGATAAAAATAAGTTTAGCATTAGTAGTCAGGCTGTTAACGATAATCTTACCTATTTTAAAGAACTTACAAGGTTTTACAATATAACAAGAACAAATGTTACCGCAGATACGGTTACTGCTTCGTTTGCCGCAGGAAGAACCATATTTGCCCTGGTAAACAGTGATGATATAAAAAATATAAGCAGCAGTATATCTGCCAATCAGGAAACGGCGTTTGAATATAAAATCGAGAACGTGCCTGATATAAGTAAGGGCAATAAAACTGCCGCACTGTCAGATACGACTGTGCTTATGGTAAATCCTTATTCAAAAAATCCGGCAGTGGCAAGCCTTGTTGCAAAATATATGTCATATGATGCAGCAGAACTTATATATGAAAATATCGGAAGCTTCAGTGCAAGGAAAATGAAGGATGTTCATGGTGTTGACTGCAGTGCGGTTTATAGTATGTATGAGGCATCTGATGTCCGCATAAAGCTTATGGATGTAGGAGATTTTTATGTAAAGCTTGATATTGCATTTCACAATATATGCGATGACGGCGATATAGCAGCCATAACAGCGTCGCTTCAGGATTACATTACAAAACAGTTCAAATAGAAAATACTGAATTAAACCTGTCATTTTGAGGAATAATAGCTTATAGTAATTAGCTATTTTGGAGGTCAGAATGATAGGTTTTTTTATTGCACTTATCTCGGGTGCTCTTATGAGTATTCAGGGAGTTTTTAACACACAGGTTACCAAGGCAACAAGTATCTGGGTATCCTCAAGCTTTGTACAGCTTACTGCACTTATAACAAGTCTTTTAATGTGGTTTTGTACAGGAAGAAAGAGTTTTGCAAAACTTTTGGAGGTTGAGAATAAGTATACTCTGTTGGGAGGTATTATCGGTGCTTTTATAACCTACACCGTAATAAGGAGCGTAAGTGAACTTGGAACTGCCAAAGCAATACTTCTTATTGTTATAACGCAGATTGTAGTGGCATACGTCATTGAATTGTTTGGGCTTTTCGGAAGCGAAAAAGGCGCCTTTTCATGGATAAAGGTGGCAGGACTTGCCGTCTCTGTTATAGGTATACTGATATTTAACTATGACAAGCTGTTTGCAAAATAAAAATTACCACACTAACCGTATTAAACGTTAGTGTGGTATTCTTCTTTTTGCGGATGAATAAGTATTTTTTCAAATAAAAGACCGGCAAAAAACCACAGAGGCGCATAGTCTAGTCGGATGAGTCCGGCAATATTCGTAGGAGCGCCGGAATAGTCCCACGGACAAATGTTAAAGCTGCGAAGTATAAAACCTGTTAAAAATTCTACGGTAAAAATACAGACAGTATATATTCCTCCTCGTATTATAAAATTTTCCTCTTTGATGATATTATACAGAGGGCTTATGAAAGTTGCCATTCCGTATATGAAAAACATCCAGATAGAGGTTTTTGCCGTAAGGGAAAAATCCCGATAAAGCATAGAACAAAAGCCTGTCCACAGTATTTCCAGACACCACCCTATAACGCCACATTTAATAAAAGATTTAATCATACAAATATAGTGTCCATATTTCGCAAAAATATCCTTCAAACCTTGAAAATATGTGTAATAAATGGTATTCTATTCGATAGAATAATGTGGAATGGAGAACAAAAAGATGGCTATAGTTACTGTAAAGAAGGGCTGTGCAAGAACATTAAAGTCAGGCGGAGCATGGGTGTATGACAATGAGATAGATACCATTGCCGGAACATTTAATGACGGCGATATGGTTGAAATTCATGATTTTGACGGATATTTTCTCGGATATGGTTTTATAAATACTAAATCGACCATAACCTTAAGGGTTATGTCGAGAGTCAGGGAAACGGTTATAGATGACGAATTTATTGAAATGAGAGTGAGAGCAGCAGTCGAATACAGAAAGCATACTGTCGATATGTCTTCATGCAGGCTTATTTTCGGAGAAGCTGACTTCCTTCCCGGAATAGTTGTGGACAAGTTCTCTGATATTTTGGTAGTGCAAAGCACTGCCCTTGGCATAGAACCTTTTAAGCTTACCATTGTTGAAGCTCTTAAGAAGGTGCTTGAAGAGAATGGTATGCATATAAGAGGAGTCTATGAGAGGAGCGACTCAAAGGCAAGAACTCTTGAGGGGATGGAAAAGGTAAAGGGCTTTATAGGCGAACCGTTTGACACCAAGGTGCTTATAGAGGAAAACGGAGTAAAGTATTATGTTGATGTTAAAGATGGACAAAAGACAGGATTTTTCCTTGACCAGAAATATAACAGAAAAGCTATATGGCCTATGTGCAAAGATGCAAAGGTGCTTGACTGTTTTACGCATACAGGTTCATTCGCCCTTAATGCGTGCAAAGCGGGAGCAAAGTGTGTAACGGGAGTGGACGCTTCTGAACTAGCAGTAACGCAGGCTTCAGAAAATGCAGCCATAAACGGATTTTCGGATATCGCAAAGTTTGAATGTGCGGATGTGTTTGAACTTCTGCCAAAACTTATAGAACAGGGAGAGCAGTATGACGTGGTTATTCTTGACCCTCCTGCGTTTACCAAATCAAGGAATTCTGTTAAAAATGCTGTTAAGGGTTATCGTGAAATCAATTTAAGAGGTATGAAACTGGTAAAAAACGGAGGATATCTTGCAACATGTTCATGCTCACACTTTATGACTCCTGAACTTTTTACAAAGACCATAAATGAGGCTGCAAGAAATGTTCACAAACGACTGAGGCAGATAGAGTTCAGGACACAGTCTCCTGACCATCCTATACTTTGGGCGGCTGACGAGTCACTGTACCTTAAATTTTATATTTTTCAGGTCGTTGACGAGGCGTAGAAGCAGGTAATACGAGGTAAACATGAATTACGGTGAAGCAAGAAAATATCTAAAAAATATAACCGAAAAAAAAGGCATGGTATTCGGACTTGATACTATGCACAGTCTTATGAAGTCTTTAGGAAATCCTGAAGGCTTTCCTGCCGTGCACATAGCAGGAACAAACGGAAAAGGCTCCGTATGCACTTTTACTGCGAATATACTTATGGCGGCAGGTTATACGGTGGGAAAATATATGTCGCCTGCGGTAGGAGAGGAACTGGAGATAATAAGCATAAACGGCGAAAATATCAGCGAAAAGGATTATGCCGAACTTTTTACAAAAGTGACGGAGGCGGCTTCTGAAAGCAATATATCTCCGACAGCGTTTGAATTGGAAACTGCGGTTGCATTTTGTTACTTTTCACGGAAAAAATGTGATATATGCGTTATTGAAGCAGGACTTGGCGGAAATCTTGACGCTACTAATGTAATAACAGGTACTAAAGTAGCGGCATTTGCTTCCATAGGCAAGGATCATATGCATATATTGGGAGATACGGTGGAAAAGATTACTCTGGACAAAGCAGGTATTATTAAAAATGACATTATAGCCGTTACACAAAATGACGATGAAAATGTACGCTGTATTTTAAAAGAAAAATGCAATTTACATAACTCTGAACTGGTTAGTCTTAAAAAACCAACCGAAATCAGGACAAAATTTAATAAATCAACATTTAATTATTGTGAATTTGAGAATATTGTGATAAATCAGCCGGGATTTTATCAGATAAAAAATGCCTGTGAAGCCATTGAAATTGCAAAGGCATTGAACCTGAAAGGCTTTAAAATAAACGAAAAAGCTGTATTGGAAGGATTGAAAACGGCAAAACTTCCGTATAGATATGAAACAATATGTGAAGAACCCTTGATTATTCTGGATGGAGCGCACAATGAAGACGCCGCGGCAAAATTATCGTCAAATATTAAAATACAATTTAATCAAAAAAACATCATATTTGTCGTGGGCATTTTTAAGGATAAGGATTACAGAAAAGTCATAACTGAAATGTCAACCTCAGCTTGTCATAAGACTTACATTACCATAACTCCTGACAATCCGAGAGCACTCGATTCGGGAGAGCTTTCAAAGGTTATAAGTGAGCTTGACACAGAATCAAAAGTAGTGGATTGTAAAAATGTACATAATGCAGCAGAATACATTTTGCAAAATACATCAAAAGATGATATAATCGTAGCATTCGGTTCATTATCATATTTAAAAGCATTTAAGGACGAGTTTTTAAGAAAGGCAAGCAAATGATAGATAAGAATAAGATAGAAGCAGGCGTAAAGTTAATACTTGAAGGAATCGGCGAGGATGTAAACCGCGAGGGTCTGGTGGAAACTCCTGCGAGAATAGCCAGAATGTACGAAGAAATATTTTCGGGAATGGATGAGGATGCAAGCGTTCATCTTCAGAAAACCTTCAGTGCCAAAAATAATGAGATGGTACTTGAAAAGGATATAGTATTTTACTCTAATTGTGAACATCATATGGTGCCTTTTTACGGGAAGGCACATATTGCTTATATTCCGAATGACAGGGTAGTAGGTCTTAGCAAGCTGGCACGCTGTGTTGAGGTGTATGCCAGAAGACTTCAGATACAGGAGCAGATGACGGCACAGATAGCTGATGCCATTATGGATAATCTGTTGCCACAGGGCGTTATGGTGGTTGTTGAGGCAGAGCATATGTGTATGACAATGCGTGGCGTAAAAAAGCCGGGAAGCAAGACTCTTACATATGTATGCAGAGGAAAATTTGAGAAAGACGAAAATCTCAAAAACAGAGTGCTGGCACTTATAAAATAAGCGAGAAATATTTGCATTTTGTTGATATTGTGAAACAAGAGGTGACTTATATGAATATATACAACAGATTATTACAGAGTGAAAAATACAGACAGCTTGTAAAGACTCTTGAGAAAGAGGAAGAGGACAGAGCATACTGCCGCCACGGGCTGTCACATTTTCTTGACGTTGCAAGAATTGCTTATATAGAGAATCTTGAAAGAGGACTTGGAATAAGCAAGGATTATATATATTCGACGGCACTGCTGCATGATATCGGACGTCTTAACGCTTATAAGGATTACGAGATACATGAGGAAGCAAGCGCTGTACTGGCAGAAGAATTTCTTTTTGAGTGTGGCTGTGACGACAGCGATATAAGGGAGATAACGGCAGCTGTATTTAATCATGGCAACAGGTATGTGGAAAATGATAATTCATTGTCAGGACTTATATACAGAGCTGATAAGGCTTCAAGATACTGTGCATTTTGTGACAGCTTTGAAGACTGTAAATGGAGCGAAGAAAGAAAAAATGCAGAAAAAAGCATATAAATCAATCATCATAAAAATGTGATATTCAGGAATGTGAGGAAACTATGATAATAGGAAACAGAGAATTTGATACCAAGAACAGCAAATATATAATGGCAATACTAAATGTTACCCCGGATTCATTTTCGGATGGGGGCCGTTATAACGCTTTGGATGCTGCGCTTAAACATACGGAAGATATGATAGCGCAGGGTGCTGACATTATAGATATAGGCGGAGAGTCAACAAGACCGGGATATACCATGATAAGCGACGAGGAAGAAATTGAAAGAGTGGTCCCTGTCATAGAGGCAGTAAAGAAGCGTTTTGACATTCCTATATCGCTTGATACATACAAAAGCAGGGTGGCACAGGCAGGTATAGAAGCCGGAGCTGACCTCATAAATGACATATGGGGATTTAAGTATGATGAAAATATGGCGAAAGTGGTTTCTGATAATCAGGTTGCCTGTTGCCTTATGCACAACAGGAAAAATACCGATTACACGGACTACGTTAAAAATGTCACGGACGACTTAAAGGAATCAGTTGACATAGCTGTCAATGCCGGAGTTTCAAAAGATAAGATAATGATAGATCCGGGAGTCGGTTTTGCCAAGAGCTATGAGCAGAATCTTGAAATCATCAGAGAACTTGACAGGCTTAAGATACTCGGATATCCGATACTTCTCGGCACGTCAAAAAAGTCTGTAATAGGTCTTACGTTAAATGTGCCGGCTGACGAGAGAGTTGCGGGAACAGTGGCAACTACCGTGATAGGAGCAATGAAGGGAGCGGCATTTTTCAGAGTGCATAATGTGGCGGAAAATCTTCAGGCAATCAAAATGGGACATGCCATAGGTTTGTGTTAAGATACTTTTTAAAACTGATAAAGACGGTCAGAAAGGTGGAAATCATTATGGATAAGATATGTATTGACAACCTTACGGTTTATGCAAAACACGGAGTTTTGAAAGAAGAAAGGGAATTGGGTCAGAAGTTTGAGGTTTCGGCAGTGCTGTATACCGATACAAGAAAAGCAGGACTTACAGACACTCTTGATAAATCCATAGATTACAGCTATGTCTGCAAATATATAGACCGTTTTATGAAGGAACATACCTACAGCCTTATAGAAGCTGTTGCAGAAAATCTTGCAATGTCGCTTCTCAAAGAAATTAGAGGGTTGTATGCGGTAGATTTAAAGGTAAATAAGCCATGGGCTCCGATAGGGCTTCCTGTTCAAAATGTATCTGTCTGCATAAGCAGGTCATGGCATACCTCGTATATATCAATAGGCTCAAATATGGGAGAGCGTGAAAGTTTCCTTGATATGGCGGTAGAGGCACTTGAAAATGACGAAAACTGCTACGTTGCCAAGGTCTCTGATTATATAGAAACAAAGCCGTATGGCGGCGTTAAGCAGGATGATTTTCTTAACGGCTGCATAGAGTTAAAGACTCTGTACACACCGTATGAACTGCTCACTCTTTGTCAGAGTATAGAAAATGCTGCCAATCGTGTGCGTACCGTCAAGTGGGGCCCAAGAACCCTTGACCTTGACATATTGTACTATGATGACAGCATAATAAGCACTAAGGAACTGACAATACCGCATCCGGAGATACCGCTTCGCGAGTTTGTGCTAAAGCCGCTAAGCCAGATAGCTCCGTATGCCATGCATCCTATTCCTCACAAGAATGCTATTGAACTTTTAAAAGCTCTACAGTAAGCTTCCCTTTTGTCGGAAACATATAAATTTTAGTAGAATTTGATACGGTTGCAAAAGAATATTTTGAAGTACAGTATACGCCCTTTATAGTGTCGGTGACTACCAGCTCGTTGTTGGTGCCATCGGCATTTATTCTGTACAGATTGTAATTGTCCGTACCCTGAACAATATAAAAAATCACATCATCATACACGTTGTAGTTGACGCATTTAGAATTTTTTTCACCCTCAAATACGGTTTGGGATTCCTTTGTAAAATTGTCAACTTTGATCAGGGAATAGTTGTTTCTGAGGTCTATGTAATATGTGTATCTGTCTGTTGTATTTACCCTGTAAGCGTCTGTTTTCAAAAATTCGGAAGTATTGCCGTTATTGATGTTATAGCAGTAAATGTAGTGATTATTTTTTACGTTTGCATAGTACATTTTCTGATTGTTGATATTTACAGGCGAGTAGGCATCATCACTCAGTTTATCGGTTTTGCCCGTAATAATGTCATAAGTAAAGACATGGTTTAATTCCCTGTCATTGCTTCCGAGATAGTAAAGAGTATTGCCGGCAAGTATCATTTCTGAGATGACATCTAAAGACAGACTTTCAATATCCTTTCCGTTAAGGCGGCAACGGCTTATTCCGAAAGATATTCCTCCGGCAATGTTTTTAGTCTGTTTGGAGTAAAAAATGTAATCTCCGTATACATTTATGTTATGAACGGTGTCATCTGAGAGTTTGACGCTTCCCGTACCGTCTGTTTTCATACGGTAAAGCCTGTTCTTATCAGCAGGATTTGAATAGTATATGTATCCGTCATATTCGCAGAAATCTCCGCCGTTTGATATGTTTCCGGCAGTGTTTCCGACAGCCTCCGGCGGATTTTTTTGAAATTTCTTTTTAAAAATAGTGTTACAGGCTATTATTATCAGAACTATAATTATAAATATAACAGCAAATATTATTGTTGATTTGCGAAGCTTTTTTTGGGCAGCAGCCATAAAATCACGTCCTTTGTTGCTTTGTACAAAAATTTTAACATTTATACAAATATTTGTAAATATGAAAATAATGTGATAAAATATACAAGGATTTCTGACGCAGGCACTCATATAAGCCTTCAGAAATACATTTTCGTTACAATGAATGGAGGAACTTATGGATTTATCGGAGATAAGACAGGAAATAGATAGCGTTGACAGTCAGATAGTAGAACTTTATAAAAAGCGTATGGGTCTTGCACTGGAGGTCGCAAAGTATAAAATAGACAACAACAAGCCTATTCTTGACAGCAGCAGGGAAAAAGAAAAAATCGAAAAGGCTAAGGCTATGGTTTCGGACAATTTTGATAAAGAGGCAGTTGCAGATCTTTTCAGGCAGATAATGGCTTCAAGCAGAAAACTTCAGTACAGGTTTATGGAGGATAATGCAAACACTGCAAGAGAAGACTATGACGAGATGAACGAAATAGACAAAGAGCACGCAAAGGTCGTATATCAGGGTGTTGAGGGTGCATACAGTTTTCTTGCAATGAAACAGTATTTTGGCGAAAATGTTGACTGCTTTAATGTGGCTACATTTACCGAGGCTATGGAGGCTGTGGCTAAGGGAGAGGCTGATTATGCCGTACTTCCTATCGAAAATTCAACTGCAGGAATTGTAAATGATACATATGACCTTCTGTGCGAATATGACAATTTCATTGTTGACGAAATATATTACAAAATAGACCACGCACTTTTGGGACTTGAGAATGCTGATATTTCCGATATTGATGTTGTGTATTCACACCCTCAGGGTCTTATGCAGTGCTCAAAATATCTTGACACCCATTCGGACTGGCAGCGTATAGGACAGGCAAATACGGCTTTAAGTGCCAAGAAGGTGCTTGAAGACGGAAATGTAAATGAGGCGGCTATCGCAAGTAAGGATGCCGCAAAATATTTTTCACTCAAAGTGCTTGATACCGATATAAGCAATAATAGCAACAATGTCACAAGATTTGTTGTTATTTCTAACAAGAGGTGCTTTAGAAAGAATGCCGGAAAGATGAGCATATGCTTTGAAACAGCTCACGAGACGGGTTCTCTTTATAATCTGTTAAGCCATATCATTTACAACGGCCTTAATATGACAAAGATAGAGTCAAGGCCTATTGAAGGCAAGATGTGGCAGTGGCGTTTCTATGTGGATTTTGACGGAAATATTGATGATGCGGCAGTAAAGAACGCTATGAGAGGCATAGAAGAGGAAGCAAAACGGCTTAAATTTTTGGGAAATTATTAGGCGAAGCCTCACGGACATCGGATATCGGTATCTATGCTAACGCTTCGGAATGGAGAATATTATGATAAACACAGATGAATTATTGCTTTTTAGAAATTTTAAATATGAGGACACGTTTAAGAAGATGGCGTGGCTTATCAACAGTTACAATGCAGGCGAGACAGACGCTTATCCTACGGAAAAGTTAGTTAAAACCATGTATGAGTGTACAAATGACATTGTGGAAATATCAATGAACATGGGCTTTAGAGGGAACCTCTATCACAACTTTCTGACATACATAATGGTCAACAGTGAAAATGCATTTAGCGTGGAATCTGAGATAAGAGGCAAAATAAACGGAAGCATAACCGAGATAGCTCTGCATGATTTTGCCATAATGAAAGAACTTTATGATTTTGACATAAGACTTATTGACAGGCAGTTAGGAAAGACATGCCTTACCTTTTTGACAGATTATGAAAATGAGACAGAGAGCAGCAAATACTTTAACAAGCGCATAAGAGACAGGATAAACGAACTTAGTGAGAGACTTGCTCTGGCTGCCGACGAGCATGAATTTGAAGATATTATGGCTGAATTTTACGGCGAATTCGGAGTGGGAAAACTCGGACTTCACAAGGCGTTCAGGATAGGTCATGATGAAAATGACAAGGTGGAGATACTTCCGATAACAAGCACCGAGCATGTAAGTCTTGACGATTTGGTCGGTTATGAGCTTCAGAAGAAGAAACTCATAGATAACACGGAAGCATTTGTTTCAGGCAAAAAGGCAAATAACGTCCTTCTCTACGGTGATGCCGGAACAGGAAAGTCTTCAAGTATCAAGGCGATCCTTAACGAGTACTATGACAGAGGACTCCGTATGATTGAGGTATATAAGCATCAGTTTAAGGATTTGTCGCAGGTTATAGCCCAGATTAAGGACAGAAATTATAAGTTTATAATATATATGGATGACCTTTCGTTTGAAGATTTTGAGATAGAATACAAGTATCTGAAGGCGATTATAGAGGGAGGATTAGAAAAAAAGCCGGATAACGTGCTTATATATGCCACCTCTAACCGACGTCACCTTATCAGGGAAAAGTACAGCGATAAGGAAGACAGAGCTGAAGATTTGCACACCTCAGACACGGTTCAGGAAAAGCTGTCCTTAAGCGCCCGTTTTGGCGTAAGCATATATTATATTGCACCTAACAAAAAGGAGTACAACAATATCATCAAGGTGCTTGCCGACCGCTACAATATCAAAATGGACGAAGAAAAGCTGTATCTTGAAGCAAATAAGTGGGAGTTAAGCCACGGAGGACTGTCAGGAAGAACCGCTCAGCAGTTTATAAATTATCTGCTGGGTCAGGAAAAGGATATGACCGAATAATAAATACGGCATACGGAAATGCAAGCATTTTCGTATGCCGTATATTTTTACTTGAAAAAAATCTTTACAGACGTTCTTTTAATTGTTCCAGCACATGATATCCTATTCTGAGTCCGCCTCTGCCGATACCTATCTGTATATGGGGCTTGTTGCTGCCATGGTAGTCGGAGCCTCCGGAATATCCAAGACTGTTATTTTTGGAAAGTTGTTTTAAGAAAGCTTCATCACCTGCAGAATGTGTGGAGTACATGGCTTCTACTCCGTCAAGCCCCATTTTTGCAAGTCCTTCCACAAGTTCACGAACATTGCCCTGATTAAGATTATAGAGAAGAGGATGTGCAAGTATGGCAAGACCTCCGGCTTCATGTATCATATCTATGGCCGTTTTGGGATTTATTCTATCTCGCTTTACATAGCAGGAACAGCCGTCTCCAAGATATCTGTCAAAAGCTTTTTTGATGTCGTTTACATAGCCCTTCATAAGAAGAAGTCTGGCAAAATGTGCTCTTGTAATAACAACATTTCCAAAAGTGTCATATAATTCGTCAATGCTTATATCAAATCCGGCTTCTCTTAAAAGATGTACCATCTGTTCATTACGCTTCCTGCGGCTTTCGGTGAGTGTGTCAAGAAATTCTTTGAAATAGGCATTATTATCGTCAATAAAAAGCCCAAGCATATGAATTTCTCTGCCGCTGCTTACCCCGATAGTACTGCTGCAACTGAATTCAATGCCGTTTACAAGCTCTATGCCAAGCTGCGCCGCTGCCTCACGCGCTTTTGGAAGCCCCGCACATGTATCGTGGTCAGTCAGGGCAAAAGCACAAAGACCGGCATCTTTGGCACGTTTTACTACTTCTGTCGGGCTGTCTGTACCGTCAGATGCAGTTGAATGTACATGTAAGTCTATAATATTCATTAGTCTTCATCATCCTCAACAGATACAGACAATGCCTGACGTTTCTTAGCCATCTCGTCGCTGGCAAGATATTCGTCATAGGTAGTGATTTTATCTATCATTGAACCGTTCGGAAGAATTTCCATAATACGGTTTGCAGTTGTCTCCACAAACTGGTGGTCGTGAGAGGTGAACAAAGTTACGCCTGAATACTTGATAAGACCGTTGTTGAGTGCCGTGATTGATTCCATGTCAAGGTGGTTTGTAGGCTCGTCAAGTATAAGTACGTTTGATGCCTGAAGCATCATCTTTGAGAGAAGTACTCTTACCTTCTCACCGCCTGAAAGTACTCTTACCTTCTTTATGCCGTCGTCGCCGGCAAAGAGCATTCTTCCAAGGAACTGTCTCACATATGTGACATCCTTTTCAGGTGAAAACGGCATAAGCCAGTCAACGATAGTATCATCACAGTCAAATATTTCAGTATTATCTTTAGGAAAATATGACATACTCGTAGTGATTCCCCATTTATAGCTTCCTGTATCAGGCTCCATCTCACCCGCAAGAATTTTGAAAAGGGTGGTGGTGGCTATTTCGTTAGAGCCTACAAATGCAATCTTATCGTCATGTCCCACGATAAATGAAATGTTGTCAAGAACCTTTACACCGTCAATGGTTTTTGAAATGTTAGTAACGGTAAGAACTTCGTTTCCGATTTCTCTTTGTGGTCTGAAATCAATGTAAGGGTATTTTCTGCTTGAAGGCTTAATGTCGTCAAGCTCAATCTTTTCAAGGGCACGCTTTCTTGAAGTAGCCTGCTTAGACTTGGAAGCGTTGGCACTGAAACGCTGAATAAATTCCTGAAGCTCTTTAATCTGCTCTTCCTTCTTTTTGTTGGCTTCCTTTCTCTGCTTTGCGATAAGCTGGCTTGACTCGTACCAGAAGTCGTAGTTTCCTGCATAGAGCTGTATTTTTGCGTAGTCAATGTCTGCTATCTGGGTACATACCTTGTTAAGAAAATATCTGTCGTGTGATACCACGATAACGGTATTGTCAAAGTTTATAAGAAATTCTTCAAGCCACTCGATGGCGTTTAAGTCGAGGTGGTTTGTAGGCTCGTCAAGGAGCAGAATGTCAGGGTTGCCAAAGAGAGCCTGTGCAAGAAGAACCTTAACCTTTTCGCTTCCCGTAAGCTCAGACATTTTTTTGCTGTGAAGCTCTGTTTCGATGCCAAGACCGTTAAGCAGGTTGGCTGCGTCAGATTCAGCTTCCCATCCGTTTAAGTTTGCAAATTCTTCCTCAAGCTCTGCAGCCTTTATTCCG
>CAMEJP010000048.1 GCA_945920185.1 uncultured Eubacterium sp.
TGAATTGATGCCGATGTACTCGCATGCCTTTTTCTTATTGCCTACATAGACCGTACTTGCAGGATCATTTCCTACCTGAATAACCGCAAGGGTAATTTCCTTTCCCTGTTTCTTAAGTGAAGCCACCTTTTCTTTAAGTTCATTTTTGATAGCTGCAGATATAGCTTTTCCGTCAATTAACTGTGCCATATTGTCCTCCTTGTAATATTAGAATAGTCCTACGATTTTACCGTCTTCATTTACATCTATGCGTTCTGCCGCAGGTACTTTAGGAAGTCCCGGCATGGTGAGGACCGAACCTGTCAAAGCTACGATAAATCCGGCTCCTGCGTTTACATAAACTTCACGTACATTTATGGTAAAGTCCTTAGGTCTTCCGAGTAAAAGCGGGTTATCAGAAAGTGAAAACTGATTTTTTGCCATACATACCGGCATATTTGAAAATCCCATCTTTTCAAATTTAAGTATCATTCGTGCTGCTTCCGGTGAATATGTTACTCCGGCAGCTCCGTATATCTCTGTTGCAATAGTCCTTATCTTATCGGCTATATTCATCTCGTCAGGATAAATAGGTGCATACCTGCTAGGCTTGTTTTCCAATGTGTCAATAAGTTTTCTGGCAAGCTCCTCTCCGCCTTTTCCGCCCTCTGCCCACACATTTGCAATGGCAAATTCACAGTCAAGACTTTCGCAATGTTCCTTAACAAAATCTATCTCTGCCTGAGTATCCGTTTCAAACGCATTCAATGTAACCACTATCGGCAGTCCGAATTTTTTAATGTTTTCTATATGCTTATCAAGGTTTTCTATACCTTTTTCAAGAGCTACAAGATTTTCAGCCTTAAGTGCTGCCTTGTCTACTCCGCCGTTGTATTTAAGAGCTTTAATGGTAGCTACTATTACTACCGCATCCGGCTTCAAATCAGCCATCCTGCACTTAATGTTGAGGAATTTTTCAGCTCCCAAATCTTCTCCGAAACCTGCCTCCGTCACCGCTATATCGCCAAGTTTAAGCGCTATCTTTGTGGCTCTTACACTGTTACAGCCATGGGCTATGTTAGCAAAAGGTCCGCCGTGAACAATGGCAGGAGTGTTCTCAAGCGTCTGCACAAGATTTGGCTTTATGGCATCCTTTAAAAGTGCCGCCATAGCTCCCGTTGCCTTTAAATCATCAGCCGTTACAGGCTCACCTGCATAGTTGTAAGCTACTATTATTTTTCCGAGTCGTGCTTTCAAATCTTTCATATTTTGGGCAAGACAGAGAACCGCCATAATCTCAGAAGCCACCGTTATGACAAAATGGTCTTCTCTTGTGAATCCGTCCGACTTATTTCCAAGACCTATTACCGTATTTCTGAGTGCCCTGTCATTCATATCAAGACATCTCTTCCAAACTATCTGTCTTGTATCTATACCAAGTGCATTGCCCTGGTGGATATGATTATCAAGCATGGCTGCCAGAAGATTGTTAGCCGAAGTTATGGCATGAAAATCTCCCGTAAAATGAAGGTTTAAATCCTCCATGGGAACTACCTGTGCATATCCGCCTCCAGCAGCTCCGCCCTTTACGCCAAAACAAGGTCCAAGAGACGGCTCCCTTAAAGCTACTATGGCATTTTTACCAAGACGGCATAATGCCTGGGTCAATCCGACGCTGACGGTAGTTTTTCCTTCTCCGGCCGGTGTAGGGTTAATGGCTGTTACAAGAACAAGCTTACCATCAGGTCTTTGCATTGCTCTTTCATATAGTTCATCCGACAGTTTTGCCTTGTATTTGCCGTAAAACTCCAAATCATCCTCTTCAATGCCTATCTTCGCCGCCACATCACGTATGTGAAGCATTTTCGCTTCCTGTGCAATCTCAATATCTGACTTCATAGCATTTTCCTTTCACAATTCTAATATTTAATGTCACAAAAGCTGTTCAAACTCATCCATGGTCATAAGTATCTTTCTGGGTTTTGTACCTTCTTCAGGGCCTACGACACCTGCATCGGTAAGCTGATCCATGATTCTTGCAGCCCTGTTAAATCCTACCTTATACATTCTCTGAAGCATACCTATGGAAGCCTTCTGCTTTTCTATAATAAATCTGCCTGCTTCTTCAAAGTACACGTCTCTTTCGCCGCCAAATGCCTGACTCTCACTCATTGCTGAGGTTTCTATGTGGGCTGCCACTGTTTCATTATATGTAACAGGATTTGCATGCTCCTTTATGTACTCAACTACATCAGAAACTTCTTTATCCGAAACAAATGCACCCTGAACACGTACAGGATTAGGATATGAAGCAGGGAAATATAGCATATCGCCCTTTCCGAGAAGTTTTTCGGCACCGTTTCTGTCGATTATGGTTCTTGAGTCTATTCCCGAAGCAACGGCAAATGCTATTTTTGAAGGTACATTTGCCTTGATAAGACCGGTAATGACATTTACGGTAGGTCTTTGCGTAGCTATTACAAGATGAATACCTGCCGCACGTGCAAGCTGTGCAAGTCTTACTATGGCACCTTCAACTTCATTTTGTGCCACCATCATAAGCTCTGCCACCTCGTCCACTATAATGACAATCTGAGGCAGCTTGACCGGCTTGGTTTCATCTTCAATATCCTTAAGTTCTTCCACCTTTGCATTGTATCCTTTAAGGTCACGCACATTTGCGTCTGCAAACAGCTTATAACGTCTGTCCATCTCTGCCACCGCCCAGTTAAGAGCTCCTGCTGCCTTCTTACAGTCAGTCACGACAGGTATCATAAGATGAGGAATACCGTTATATATCTTAAGCTCTACCACCTTAGGGTCAATCATAATAAGCTTTACATCATTAGGATTTGCCTTATAAAGAATACTCATGATGATGGTATTTATGCACACTGATTTACCCGAGCCCGTAGAGCCTGCTATAAGCAGATGCGGCATGGAAGCGATATCGGCTATAATTACTTTTCCGCCTATATCCTTACCTGCTCCGAAGCAGATATTTGACGGATGCTTCTTAAACTCTTCCGATTCCACCAAATCCCTGAGCATAACGGCACTTGTCTCTTTATTAGGTACTTCAATACCTACTGCCGCTTTTCCAGGTATAGGTGCTTCTATTCTAATGTCTGCAGCGGCAAGATTAAGTTTAATGTCGTCAGCAAGCGATACTATCCTGCTGACCTTCACTCCCTGTTCAGGGGTAAGCTCATACCTTGTAACCGCAGGTCCTCTTGTCTTGTTCGTAACAGTGGCCTTTACTCCAAAGCTCTGCAATACCTGTTGAAGCTTTACCGCCGTTTCGTTAAGTTCAGCCTGTGAATCCAATTTTCCTCTGCCACTTCCTCTGTTCAAAAGGCTTATCGGCGGGAACTTATATCCTTCATTCACAGCAGTACTCTGTGGATGAATCTCTCCTAAAGCAATAGTGTCATGTTCCTTAGCTTCGCTGTCCAAAGACACGGTATCTGCCTTTTTCGTTATTGAATGCTTTGTATCCGTATTGTCAGGTTCATCATCAACCTTAATCTCCGGTATCACAATATCCGTATCCTCCGGAACAAATATCTCCGTAAGGTCAGACGGCTTAACATCACTTATGATATCGGAATTGTCATATTTATCCTGCTGTTCGTCAACGGCAATTCGGTTTAAAGCCTCTCCTATGGAAGCGTCCACATCTGCCACAAGCTTTGTGTTGTTTGTAACGCCACGCTGCTTTTTCTGAATCCTCGTTACCTTTTCAGGTTCTGTAGCAGCTTTCTCATATCGTCTTGCCGACTCCTCACGATAGCTCTCAAGTTCTTCTTTTGCGGTATCATATACCTTTCTTCCGCTCTTTTTAACTCCGCTGATAAACGAGCGTTCCGTAACTATAATAATGCCGATAATCATAAATATGACAACTATGACAAAGCTTGCAATAACTCCAAAAGGATTCAGAAGTTTATAAAATACGGAACCAAAAAATCCTCCGCCTGCACGATTGGAAGCACAGTATGTAAATATATCAGCTATGCTTTCGCTTGCAGGCATTTTCTTTGAATAAAACAGCTGTACAAATGTACAAAACAGCATTATCGTAATGCTTCCTGCCACCGCCTTTATCCTTGCCACGTTATTTTTCTTATTTGCGACAATAAACATAACAAGTAAAAACAGAAGTACAGGCATTATGTATTCAACAATTCCGAATAATCCAAACATAACATAGGCAAGCTTTTTACCTACACTTCCGGCAATGTTAAAATTGCTGAGTAAAAGTACAATGGCAACAGCCAACGAAATAAGAATTATGATTTCATCAAAAAGAGGATTGCTCTCCACTCTTTTCTTTTTGACATTCTTTTTAGAAGCTGCAGTCTTTGAAGAAGTCCTTTTACTTTGCGAAGTTCTTCCCTGTGCTCCGCTTTTATTTGTCTTTTTTGTATCAGACATAACAATCTCCATTTTCCAAATGTAACAATATATGGTACAGGCACCAAAAGGTGCTGTCGCCTAAAAAACATATATCAGACGCGAAATTCAGGTCACGTCTGATATATTATACATCAAATATGTGGAATTATCAAATAAATTTATTCTTTCATACACTTAACAAACTTATCTCTTGTATGTAACAAAGAATGTTCTAAATGTTTCTGTTTTATTCTCCGTACAGTTTTTGATAACAGCATCTTACCTGACCGGCGTCAAGATTTGTTACAGCCGTATATATTTTTTCCATTTCTCCGTTCATTTCTTCAGGATAACAGAATTGCTTTAAAAGCATGACTATACCGTCCGCACTGTCTACATCCATATTTTCCAATGCCTTTACCAAAAGATTAAGCTGTTCCTTCACAAGCTGAGGATTGAACTTTGCTTTTTCATCCTGATTTTCTTTTATCATATCCGATACAGGTGACAGATTTTCTTTGAATTTTCTCCATTCCCTAAGGAACACAGGAGTGACCCGCCTGATAGTGTCATAATCAGCATTGATTGCCGCAATTTCAAGCATTCTTGCCACACCGCCAAGATATATTGCACCTATCATATTTGATGATGTCTTCATTGAATGGACCTTGACGCGGTACTGTTTTAACACCTCGTCACTTGCTTCGTTTAACAGTTTGTCAAAACATTCAGAAAGTGCATCTGCCTCAGCGTCTATCATATTATAGTAATCGACAAACAGTTCCTTTAATATGTCATTATCCTTATTGTATAATCTGGCAACATCCATATTGACATCCGTCATATTTGCAAACGGTTCTTCTTCACATGTATCATCAGGCTTTACGTATGATGTTTTATCGGGAACTGATACTTTTTCTTCAGGAAGATATTTGATAATCATATTTTCAAGTTTTGAATATACAACAGGCTTAGATAGGAAATCATCAAAGCCCTCTTTTATATACATTTCCTTTGCTCCCGATACGGCATTTGCCGTCAATACTATTATGACGGAGTTGCAGTTTGGATTATCCTCTTCCTGCCTTATTCTGTGCAAAGTCTCAATTCCGTCCATTTCATTCATCATATGGTCAAGAAATATAATGTCATATTTTTTGTCAATCGTCTTTTCAATACACTCATAACCGCTAATCGCAGTATCGATTTTTATTTTTGTCTCCTTCAGAAGATTTGCCAGTACTTTTATGTTCGCAAAATTGTCATCTACTATAAGTATATTGGCATCAGGTGCGACAAAGCTTACTTTGTAGTCATATGAGGAAGCATTCAGCCTTATTCTTTCTTCAAGATTTCCTATCGGCTCACTGTCCACTATTCTCTGGATGAGTTCAAATGAAAATGTTGAACCTTTCTGATAAACGCTTTCAACATTAAGTCTGCTTTCCATCAGTTCAAGAAGCTTTACCGTTATGTTTAAACCAAGTCCTGTTCCCTCAATGTTTCTGTTTTTCTTTTCCTCAATTCTTTCAAATTCACGGAATAATTTTGACAAATCTTCCTCTCGTATGCCTATGCCGCTATCAGCTACTTCAAAATGAATAACTGCATTTTCACCTTCTGTCTTTCCGTATACGATAAGTTTCACATAACCTTCGTCGGTATATTTTACGGCATTGTTCATAAGATTTAAGAGAATCTGACGTATTCTGACGTCATCTCCCCACAGTTTTGAAGGAAGACTGTTATCTATATCCGCCTCCACCTTAAGCCCCTTATCCCTTGCTTTTACCGTAATCATATTCAACACATCATGAAGCACACTGCTTAAGTCATATTCAACCGGAACCAGTTCCATTTTTCCTGATTCAATCTTTGAAAAGTCAAGAATATCATTAATCAGCGAAAGTAGATTTTGTCCGGCATTCATAATGTCCATGGCATATTCACGGACATTCTCTTCCCTGCTTTCCCTGAGAATCATCTCATCCATGCCTATAACGGCATTTATGGGCGTTCTTATCTCATGTGACATATTGGCAAGAAATCTTCCCTTTGCCTCACTTGCCATAACTGCACTTCTTTTATCCTGTTCTATCATAAATATATTTTTTACCGTGTTTATTACGGAAAATACAAGCAGTATGATAAGTCCTATTGCCAGAGTTACTCCGCTGAAAATACCACGTCGTCCGAAATACGATATAAGCTGAATTGCAGCCGCGACAAAAGCACCCAGTATGCCTATTGCAACATAACGGTATTCACGAATTTTTCCGCTCTTTATATCCAGCAGAATTGTTATGCCGAAAACCGAAATAGCTATAAGAGAGCCCACAGCTATATATATAAAGGACTTATACAAATCCTTTATGCCCATGACATACATCGTGCAACACATAATACAGTTAACCGTAAGCACCACGCCCACGATAGTATATACCTTACTGAAGCGTTCCTTTTGTATCATATTCATATAAATCAGAAAAGGAAAAGGAAGAATCATTACCATTAAGAACGGAAGATCATTTGCTATCGACAAATTCGGAAACAATACCTGACTGAATACGGAATTGACTATAAGCCATATGGCAGCGAATGTCACACCCCATCCGAGATATTGTAAGTCAATGCTTTTTTTATATATTATCTTCAAAACGATACTTGCAAGAATCGTAATTATTCCCAGTACAAGCGTAAGTGCAGCAACCATAATTTCCGCTGAATATAAACCAAGTATATGCATCCAGATTCCCATATTGCTTCCTGCATAAACATCATATAATATCCCTATATCAGTCTCCATCTCAATACGAAGGCGTTTTCCGGCATCCTGCGGAGTTATCGGTATCATTACATATGACTCAGGACTTCTTTCTCCAAACCACCTTGTGTCCTTTGTAGAATATTCCTGTCTTAATTCTCCGTCAACATATGCCCTCAAATCTTCTCCGCGAAATATAATGCAGGTAGTCTTGTCCTCCAGCGTATCGGGAAGCACGGTTTCAAGCGTCACCTCATTCGGACATTTACCCGGAAGCTCTATAACTTTTTCAGAGCCATCCTCCAAAATCTCATACCATACGGTATCAAGCTTATAACAAATGCTGCTGTCATCTATTATATCTCTTGGAAGAACACTTTCGCCAATTACAAAATATGCAAAGATAGTGACTGCGAATACAGCAAAAAATACTTTAACATACTTCATATACCTGTCCTCCTTTGAAACATCAGCTCAATGCACTTTTAATCTGTTCTATCAAAGTTTCACGAACCGGAGGTTTCAGAAGATACCCGTAAGGATTCATCTGAAGCACAGCCATAATATTTTCTTTGTCAGCTATTGCCGTCAAAAATATTACCGGTATATCCTTACCGTTTTCCGTTTGTCTCACAACCTCAAAAGTTTTCTTTCCGTTCCATCCCGGCATGTCATAATCAAGCAGTATAAGGTCCGGTTTCTTTTCTTTCACAAACTCGACACCCTGCTCTCCCGATGTTGCAAGAAATACTTTAAATTCTTGTTCAAGCATATTCTTTATGTTCCTTAATATCAGAGGACTGTCATCAATCACAAGAACTTTTTTTACATTTTCCTGTGCAGCAGTTATATCCTCTTTTGTCACTCCAAGCATTTCATGACATTTTTCTATAAGTTTATCCTTAAGTATAGGTCTGTATAAAAAGCTGATATTTTTAAATCCTGTAAAACTTTCTGAATACTGTTCTTTCTTTTCACCGGTACACAGCACCAAAACCGGCATTTGATCATGCTTTTCCTTAAGCATTGTAAATATGTCTTCAATTCCTTTTTCAATTCCGATAAGGTTTATGACAATGAGATTCGGGCGAATTATCGTTATCATGTCTTTTATGTTTTTCGGCTGTTCAGAGCACATCTGAACCTGAAAATCATTCACAAGATTTTCACTTATAGTATGCAAGGCATTATTCAGTTCGCCAACCAAAAGTATCTTTTTCACTCTCTTTCACTCTTTCCCTTCGTATCAGTATCCGTTATATTTATAACATTATATAATAATCGGAGAAATTTATCAATAATGTGATTTTCTGACTCAACCATTTTTGAATATCCATTGTAATTATCCTTCAATATGTATATAATATACTTTAAGGTAATATATAAAAAATAACTGCCTGGGAGGACAACCATGAATGCAGAACAAATAAAAGAAGAAGCTTTAGAGCTTCATGAAACCATTGTTTCAGACAGACGTTATCTTCATACACACGCTGAGACAGGCTTTGATTTAAAAGAAACCGTAGCATATGTAAAAAGTGAATTGGAAGCTATGGGCTATGAGCCTTTAAAATGCGGAAAAGCCGGTCTTGTGGCTTTGGCAGGCGGAAAAAAAGAGGGAAAGGTGTTTCTCATACGTGGAGATATGGATGCCCTGCCGATAAACGAAGAAGCTGACATTGATTTTCAATGTAAGAACGGACGTATGCACGCCTGCGGACATGACATGCACACCGCAATGATGCTTGGAGCCGCACGCTTATTAAAGCAACACGAAGACGAGATAGAAGGTACAGTTAAGCTGATGTTTCAGCCTGCCGAGGAAATCTTTGAAGGCTCTCATGATATGATTGAAGCAGGTCTTCTTAAAAATCCCGACGTAGACGCAGGGTTAATGATTCATGTTATGGCAGGCATGCCGTTTCCTGCCGGTACGGTTGTCGTTTCTGCGCCGGGAGTAAGTGCTCCGGCAGCCGACTATTTTGAAATCACGGTACAGGGAAAGGGTTGCCACGGCTCTATGCCAAATACAGGTATAGACCCGTTAAATGCAGCGGCACACATTTTAATTGCCTTACAGGAGATACATGCAAGAGAGCTTGCCATGAACGACCAGGCAGTTCTTACGATAGGAACAATGAATGCCGGAACTGCCGCAAATGTTATACCTGACAGCGTCGTTATGGGCGGCAGTATTCGTACCTTTGACGAGGACACACGTGCATTCATCAAAAAGAGAATGACTGAAATATCCGAAGGAATTGCAAATGCCTTTCGTGCGAAAACTAAAGTAACCTTCGGAAGCGGATGTCCTACTCTTGTAAATGATAAATACCTGTCTGAATGTGCAGAAAAATATGTAAAAGAATTGTTGGGTGACAAACTGGCATTTTCTGTTGCACAGCTAAACGCTATGGGAGGTCAGAGTTCTTCCAAATCAGCCGGTTCTGAAGATTTTGCCTATGTAAGCCATGAAATTCCTACCATTATGCTTGCATTGGCGGCAGGACAGCCTGAAAAAGGATACAGATACCCACAGCACCACCCTATGGTAAAATTTGATGAAGACGCACTTTCATACGGAAGCGCCGTATATGCCTATACGGCAATGCGTTGGTTAGAGGAACATAAGTAAAATGAATCATCTGATGTTTTTTTTAGAAATTCTGGGAACGGTAGCATTCTCTGTATCAGGAGCAATTGAAGCCATGAAAAAAGAAATGGATATGCTTGGAGTTCTTGTACTTGGTCTGGTAACGGCAGTCGGAGGCGGAGTCATCCGAGATGTAATAATAGGCGAACTTCCTCCCGTCGCATTTGAGAATCCAAGGAATGCCTTGATTGCAATCGGTGCGGCATTTACCGCTTTTTTGACAGGTGCAGTCATCTCAAAGAAAAAGCCCGATGCTCACAGTAATGTCTGGAATCAGGTTTTGCTTGTATCAGACGCCGTTGGTCTTGGAGCCTTTACCGTTCTCGGTATTCGTTTTGCACAGGAGCATGCAGGCTATGAAAACACTGCCCTGTTACTCTTTGTCGGAGTAATCACAGGCGTAGGCGGCGGACTTATGCGTGACATATTTGCAGGAAATGTACCTTATATTTTTCGTAAGCACGTATATGCAACAGCCTCCATCGCAGGTGCCGTCGCATATATCTTCATTGGGAGAGCCTGCTATACAGAACTGGCTGCTACCGTAAGCCTTCTTGTCGTATTATCTCTTCGTCTAATGGCGGCACGTTTTGAATGGAATCTTCCACGTGTTCATTTACAATAATAATACTTTGTTTTAAGTTATATTCTATACTGGAAATGTGAGGAAAATATGAGCGGTAAATTTTTCAGATTATCACAGAGAATTGATTCAAATATTATAATAAGAGCCATACGTCATGCGCTGATAATAACAGTACCGATTCTGATGATTGGTTCGTTTGCATTGTTGTTAAAGTCACTTCCGATTTGGTCATATCAGAATTTTATAGTCAATTTTGGTGGAGGAATATTCTTTGACCTGTTTTCGCTTATTTATAATGCCTGCTTTAGCTTCTTTTCACTGTATTTAGTAATCAATATCAGTTTTTGTTATCTGATGGAATATACAAGTTCAATCGAGGATTATATAACAATTCCTACTGTTGCAATGGCAGGCTTCCTTATAATAGTCAATATAGGAACCGACAGGTTCGATATCAGTGATTTGTCCGTCAACGGTACATTTATTGCATTGATTACTTCGGTCACTATTTCAATATTGTCAAAGAAGTTTCAGAATATAGCCAAGGGCTGGATAAAAATCAGAACTGCGGGAGGTATACTCTATCAGAAAGCAATAAGAGCAATACTGCCTTCTACCATTATACTGTTGGGATGTGTACTGGTCAACTTATCATTCAGACTGATATCCGGTGTTGACGGATTTTCTGATCTTCTGACTATGTTAACCGGTAAACTGTTCAAACTGATTAATAATAATTTCCTTAAGGGATTTGTATATATGATTATCGTTCAGACACTATGGCTGTTCGGTCTTCATGGCGGCAATATTATGGAAAGCGTAGTTCAGCAGAATTTTGTCGATATAGTTCCCGATAATATATTTAATAAGACATTTTATGATGTATTCGTAAATATGGGCGGATGCGGTGCAACCATCTGTATTGTAATTGCAATTTTCATAAGCAGCAAACGTATGGCATCGCGAAATGTAGCAAAGGGTGCTTTGCTTCCTGTCGCATTTAACATCAATGAACTTATTACATTTGGCTTCCCGATTGTATTTAACCCCATTATGGCTATTCCTTTTATTTTAGTACCGGTTATGGCATATTTTGTTTCATATTTTGCAACAGAAATAGGACTTGTTCCGCATATAATAAAAAATGTCGAATGGACAACTCCTGTATTTTTGAGCGGTTATGTTGCAACCGGTTCCATCGCAGGCAGTATATTGCAGTTGTTTTGTATCGTGGCAGGCGTACTGATGTACATACCGTTTATAAAACTGCACGAAACTTTGGTTGAGCAGAAATTGAAATCACGCGTGGATATGCTTACAGAAATATTGAAGACCGCCGAAGAATACAGTACACCTCCTAACTTAATTGGCAGAAACGATATTTACGGTAGCACGGCAAAAGCAATGATAAATGAGCTTGAACAGGCAATCCGTACCAAAGAACTCTATATGGTATACCAGCCGCAGATTGACAACAATGGTAAATGTATCGGAGCGGAAGCACTCATCAGATGGAACAATAAAAACATCGGATTTATATATCCGCCACTTATAATTGAACTGGCAAAAGAGGGCAAACTGCTTGGCGAGTTGGAAATGATGATATTTGATGATGTCTGCAAGATGGCTAAAGAAGCTGAAAAGTATGTTCAAAATGTAAAGATATCCGTAAATATAACCGCAAAATCCTTGAACAGGCACAGTCTTATTGACGAAATTGAAAAAGCTGCCGACAAATACGGTGTAAATCCACATTGCATATGGCTTGAAATCACTGAAAATGATGTGCTTTCAAATGCGGAAGAAGTCACTAAAAAACTCAGAAAATTAAAAGAATGCGGACATAATCTTCTAATCGATGATTTCAGTATGGGACATACTTCATTAAAATATCTCAAAACACAGTGTTTTGACGGAATCAAACTTGACGCTTCAATTACCAAAAATATCAAAAATGACCACATCAGTCAGGAAATTATTGCGTCGCTTGCAGACCTTGGCAAACGTCTTGATATAGGTATCATCGCAGAATATGTTGAAGACGAAAGTCAGAAAGAAGTTTTAAAATCACTCGGATGCGGACTATATCAGGGATACCTGTACAGCAAGCCCATTGAAGCAGAAGACTTTCTGCATTACATCAATGAACATAAAGGATAGTATAAATACCTTTTGCCTTGAATTACATATACAGTTTTTCTCCATATCAAAAGCGGCATATCTGCATCAATGCAAATATGCCGCTCATTATGATTAAGAGGTGCCTTTTAACCCTCGATGGCAATATATTTTTTCTCTTCTACTGCTGGACTTACTTCTTTCTTAGTAATGGTAAGTTTCAAAATACCATGACTAAACTCGCCTTTGATATCATCCTGTGTCACATTTTCACCAACATAGAAAGAACGTTCACAGGCTCCGGCATAACGCTCTTTTCTGATATACGTTCCGGTCTTCTTATCCTGCTCACTCTTATCCAAACCCTTTGCAGCACTGATAGTCAGATAGCCGTCCTCCAAAGAAACCTTGATTTCGTCTTTCTTAAAGCCCGGCAGATCCATTTCCACTTCATAAGCGGTATCTGTCTCTCTGACATCCGTCTTCATCAGATTTGCAGCATGGTGACCATACAGCTTTTTCTCTGCCTTCTTCAAATCTTTTTCGTTATAAAACGGAAAATCATTCATAAAGTCATCAAACAATCTTTCTCCAAAAATACTAGGCATCATCATAAGTCATATCTCCTTCCGTGATATAAAAAACAAATTCTGCACCATCGGAGAAGTCCGAAGTGTTATTACCCGGAACTTCGGATTTGGAATGTCATTTCTTTTATATTTTCCTCTTCCTTTGTTCTACATGTAATATAACACGTATATTAGCACTTGTCAATAGGGAGTGCTAATTTTTTTGTGAACATTTTGTGAACCTGACACTAAAACAGCTTCTTCTTTTTAAAATAAACAATTTCTATACACACAATTAATAGTGCCACAATGATAACCGCAAGATAACCATATTTCCAATTCAACTCCGGCATATAGGCAAAATTCATTCCATACCACCCTGTTAAAAGGGTAAGTGGAAGAAAAAGCGTAGTTACAACAGTAAGAATACACATAACATTATTCTGTTGTGCATTTTGCTGTGACTGATATAATTCACGCAGTTGAAGAACATTCTCACGTAAAAGTTGAACATGATTTTGAAGCCGTTCCGTACGAAGTGTATATCTGTCCCATTGTTCTGAATTTTTAGCCATAAACAAACCGTCATGAGACTGTATTAAATCTCCGATAGCCGTCAACTGTTCATAGTATGCATTTAATTCAGAAAGTTTCTGACGATGCTTTGTAAGAACTATGTAAAAATCTTTCGGAATACCGTGTGATAAATCATCTTCCATATTTTCCATTTCTTTCTCCAAATGAGATAAATAGAGAATATCATTTTCAATTAATTGTTCCAATAGCTGTAAAAAAAGCTGATTAGATGACTGTGCGCTTTGAAATCTGTCTATCTGTTTTTCGAGCCATCGTTTCAAGTCGCCTACATCTTCAACCAGATAAATTGCTTGTTCCGTCATATAAAATCCGAATGAAATCAAAGGCTGTCTCTGTTCGCTTTTCTGGGGTATTCTTAACGTACCCTGAATACAGTCTCCAAATACTTCCGCCTTACAATAACGAATGGACCCAAGACTGTGCAAAAATTCTTTGTGATGAACAAATAACTCCTTTTTGTCGCGAAATTCATCAGAATTCATAATTATAAGAAAAGGCTGCTCACCTTTATTTCCTAAAGAAATTAATCCTCCATTTTGATTTTTTTTATAATATTCAATCATCTTTGTTCCTTTCTATTGCCTTTCTCAAGCATGATACGTGTGCACCAAATGACAAGCAAAGACAGCTTTTATAATCATTTATAACGCTAAATCTATATTACCGCCTACTGTTTTCGGGCTATAGGTTTTGGAATTCACATTTTCAATATCATCCAAATCCGCCTGCATTCTGACCCTATCATAAGTCTCTTCTATCTCAAGGCTTATCTCTTTTTTCTTAGGCTTTATCTTCTTCTTTTTATCGTCAATATCCTCATTGCCATCTTCCACTTTTACGGCATCATCCGGCTCTTTAGCTTCAATTTCCTCTGCCTCGCCATCTTTCATTTTGTCAGCTTCTGCGGCTTTGGAAATCTCCTTTGTAACTTCCTCATTAAGCTCACTTCTTTCCTCGGCACGCTCCTTAGCTTCTTTAGCTTCAGTCGGCATATTCTTATATTCGGAAGTTGCCATAAACTTTCTTTCAGCTTCCTGAATGTTTCTTGATTTGCCTAACATTTCCTGTGCTTTCGCAAGCTTTTCACTAAGCGGGATACATGGATTATTTTCTATTTTTTTAAATGAAGACAAATATCCGTTCAGTGTATTGGTTTTCAATCGCTGCACTTCATCTTTGGTTTTACAGTTTCTAAGTTTCTCCTCATAAGCCTTCTTTTCAGCTTTCATCTGCCTGTACTTTTGAAGTGCTTCCGGATTATTTTGTTCAAGATACTTTTCTTCCTCCGGCGTCAGGGTTCCACCATACATAATTTTGTTATCTATCTCCGTCTTTTTTGCGGCTTCCTTATTCTTTTCTAACTGTTCTTCAAAATCGTGCTTGAGCCAATCTTCCTGAGTCCAATTTGCTCTTTCATTTATTTCATCCCTTGATAAAACATTTTCAGAATTCTTTTTCTGCTGCCATTTATTATCAAGAGTCTGAAGCTTTAACGTATTATATATTGTGCCTGTTACCATCGACCGTCACCTCTTTATTATGCGGAGAAATCGAATTTCCTCCTGCGCACATTTTACACATTGTCTATACATTTGGTATCGGTTTTTATTTCAAAAAATTAACCGGTGCAAGATACATTTATATAAAGCTTCATTAATCCCATCAGTTAATTGTGTGATGATACACTCCAATCGTAAATACATCCTGTACGTTTAGACCGGGTTCAGGAAGTAAGCCGTCACTCACAAAAATCCAGCCTTTAGTTCCATTCTCACAGGTAAGTTCAACCCAGTATCCCTCATAAAATTCCCAGTATAAAGGCTGCTAAAGTTAACACAATTCCAAATGCGAACACTGTTTTGGAAGGTTTATAAGCTTTTACGCAGCTACGCACCCTGTACTTTATATTTGCTTCACCAAATTTGTCCAAATATAATTCTAAGCAAAAGTAAATAGCATACTGAAAATGCACCCGAAAGACTAATTTGCAGTAATTCAAAAAATATGTTCATCTCTTCAGCCTTTCTATGTCTAACATCCGTCTATCATTTTTTTGATTTCTTCTTTATCCTTGTCGGAAAGCTTTACGCCATTGCCGCAAAATGCTGATATAAACATTGGCAGTGAGCCATGAAAATGTTCATCTATATAATCTCTGCCACATATGCCATAATACTCTTCCCGCTTTAATATGGATGCAACCGTAGCATTCTCGTTTTTTAATAATCCTTTATTGCAAAGATTTTTAAGCACCGTATATGTGGTGGATTTTTTCCAGTTAAACTTCTTCTCACACTCTCTTACAAGAGCTGTAGAATTGATGGGTTCCAAATCCCATATAAGCTCCATAAATTCAGTTTCAGTCTTTGTGAGTGCACTTACTCTTCCGGTTTTTGCCATAGCCAAACCTCCATATCTTTTTAGTTTTTGTGACATTCTTTAAAGTCTATATTCCATCAACTTTTAGTCTATAAAATATAGTACTTTCTGTCAAGTATTTTTATATTAAACAGTACTGCTTTCACGGTTATTCGCACAAGAAAAGAGGATACTCTCTGTTTTTTCAGAAAATATCCTCCGTAAGTGCTTTTTGTGTTTTATTTTATCTCACTGCCTTTGCCAGTGACTATTCTATCTGCTCTTCTCTACTGCCTTGTTTATGTCGAGTTCTCTCTCAACAAAATGTCCCTCGTAGAGATAGTCATCAATCTCAGTACCTACTATGTTGTTCCAGTAATTGTTGGCAAGTGTAAGAACTGCCGTTGTAACGATAAGTACCAGTGTCTCCTCATCATATCTTGCCTGAAGCGGCTCATATACTGAATCCGGAACATGGTTAGGATCCTTGACTAATGCTGCTGCAAAATCGATAAGTTCAATTTCTGCATCTGTAAATTCAAAATGGTCAAAATCCTTAATTCCAAGCTTGTCCTCGATGACCCACTTAAAGTAATTACCGCAGATAGGGCACTCGTTGCCTGATGAAATTGCATAACCGAATAAGATTTTAGCTCTCTTTCCTATTTTGTCTGTAAGTGCTCTGTCAACTGCATATGAGCTTTCTTCAAGAGCTTGGAAGGCTACCACGCTATGAAGAAGTGTCTCCTTCATGTTAGTAATTCTGTAGCCCTCTGAGATGTGATAATCGATAGCAGCCTGCTGCTCCGGGGTCGTATTGTTTCTGTCAATTCTTGATATTACTTTTTTTCTCTCCATAACTTAAATTCTCCTTTTTTTGTTAATGTAATAATCTATGCTACAAGCCCCATATGGCGCTTTGCATTCTTTTCTATAGCGATAAAGCATTTTGAAAATACTAAGCTTAACACTATGTAAATAAATCCTACCAGCACATAAGCCTCTATGAATCTGTAACTGTATTCAGCCTGAAGCTTAGCTGACGACATTATATCCACAACCGATATTGTAAATACCACTGACGTTCCCTTAAGAAGAGCCAAAAAGAAATTGAAATAGTTTGGCAGTGCCACTATTATTGCCTGCGGAATGATAATCCTCAAATATGCTGAAAGTTTCGTCATGCCAAGGGCATGCGCAGCTTCAAGCTGTTTGGCATCCACAGCCTTAAGTGCTCCTCTTACTATCTCGCACAGGAATGCTGCCGCATATAGCGTAAGAATAATAATGGCTGTCAGGTTATTGTTCATATTGATTGATCCAACCTTTCTGACTCCACCGTGAAACACAAAATTTATAAACTTAGGCGTTCCGTAGAAGGCTAAAAAGAGACCAGCTATGAAAAGTCAAGTATAAACTAGCAAAAAATTCTTTTTTCGTATC